>JBEKNM010000021.1:0-17599 GCA_049522835.1 Mycobacterium sp. | reverse complement strand
TAAAGATCATCAGCCACGGTCTTCACGCGGGTGCCACAGGCAAGTGCCGCGGTAACTGCGGCGCGCCTGGGGGCGACCTGAGCCGATGGGGGGCTGCAACCGTACGGGTCAGTGCCGATTGGTCGCGCTCCCCAGACCGTTGCCGGCGAGCTGGCGGGGAGCGACAACATCAAACGTGCTGAGCCGCGGTCTGGTCGCGGCAGCTAAACCCGTTCCGGCCGCAGGGCCGTGGCGATCTTCTTACCACGTTCTTAGTGTTGACCAGCAGTTTTCCGGTTTGGCCGGGCTGTCAGCGGGTATTCAGGCTGAACCGGACGGCAATGTGGCCGCCCGAATTTGGTTTCGGCGTCATCCTTGGCAAACGTGGGGGGCGGTGCGGCTGAATGAAAGCGCTGTATACGTGCTTTCGCGGACGCAGCGGCAGCCACCCACCGTGAGTGCGCAGGCCGGCGCGCAAGCGAAGGCCAGTTTCTTCACCACTGATTGCCATCCGAAAGGGAACATCATGCTTCATCGGGCGCCCGCGCTAGCACAAGTGCAATCGCACCAGCCGAAGACGACATCAGCATTGTTGCGGCAGTTGGGCATTCAGCATGCTTCGGCTCTGCACCAACGCCGGGCACTAGCCGAATGGCTTGAGAGCAACACCGCGACCCCAGAGCTACAGCTGAGTCTGCGCGCCAACGGCTATGGAATATTTTTGCTGCCTCGTCCGCTGCGCCGTTCGCCGCAAACGCTGAATCCGAACGTGGTTCCTCGAGCCAGCTAGGTTACCGCCCGGAAACGGCCGTGCACATCGATAGATATCGCCAGTTAGCAAGAGGCAGCGACAGTTTCAGCTATCTGTCCGATTTACGGATCCGGCACCGGCGGCGTCGACAGTGATCGAGGAAAATCGCATGGTGCGCGGTTTGGATATTCTTGTTTCGGGGCAGCATTGCAGGTCCCTGTTCAACCCACAGTACGCCCGAGCAGGTGACGCAGTGCTTGATCGAGGTCAGGCTGGCGAAATCGGTGTCCCGCCTGGCTGAGCTTGTCGGGGACCGCTTTTTGGCTGGCGCAGGCAAGTTCGCGTGCGCCCTGCGTGCCGAGCAGTATTCGGGGCCCCAGTGACGGAACCGGCAATATCGCCGGCCGGTGCAAGACGTGCGCGAGAGTTTGGGTGTACTCGGTGTTGCGGACCGGTTGCGGGGCAACCGCGTTCACGGGTCCGGATAGCGCGGTATCCCACAACGCGCGGTGATACACGTCGACCAGGTCGTCGATCCCGATCCAAGACAACCACTGTCGGCCGTCGCCGAGCCGGCCGCCCAACCCGGCGGTGAACAGTGGACGCATCAGCCGAAGTGTGCCGCCGCGGGGCGATTGCACGATGCCCGTGCGTACCCGTACTACCCGCGCCCCGGCCTGCTCGGCGGGCGCCGTCGCGGCCTCCCAGTCGGCGACCACGTCGGCCAGAAACCCGTCGCCGCGATCGCTGTCCTCGGCGAGGATCTCGTCGCCCCGGTCATATCCGTAGTACCCGACAGCCGATGCCGAGATCAGCAAAGCAGGTCGGTCGCCGGTGCTCGCCACGAGTTCTGCGAGCCGCCGGGTCGGGTTAATTCTGCTGTCGCGGATCGCATGTCGATGGACATCGGTGAACCGACCCGCAATCGAGGCGCCGGCCAGATGGATCAACGCGTCGACACCTTCAAGTAGATCCGGGTCAGGCTCATCGGGACGCCACTGTCGCTGATCCACAGTTTCTGCGGTGCCGCGGACCAACTGAATAACTCGATGCCCGCCAGTGCGCAGAAACGCGGTCAACGCCGAACCGACCAGTCCCGACGATCCCGTGACGGCGATGGTCGAAGGAGCCAGACCGTTCTTGCGCGCCAGCCGGTGTGCGGCTAAATCGTCGGCCAGCTGCCGGTGCCGGTAAACGAACATCGGGCGCAAGACCGCACCGGGCACTGGCGTCGCCACCCGGTCGATGACCCGCGTCTGGTTGTCACCGACGTCTTCGAATTCGTGAGTGTGGCGCCATCGCACCGCGATGCGTGCCGGCAACGACGCCAGCCCGTCGATGCCGATGGTGTCGACAAAGCGCCGTGGCGGATCGTAGGAATCCACCTGATGGTCGGCGACCCAGCGCAGCCCGCCGGGCAGCGCCAGCGTCGCGCGTCCGTCCTTGAGCGAGTCGGTCTCGGTGACTACGCGCATCGGACTCCACGGCGGTGACAGTCGGTTGAACGCACCCGGTCTGGTATGCCAGGCGAACACCTCGTCGCGCGGTACGTCGACCACGCTGGAATACAAGACCCCCATGTGTTTACGCTACCCGCGAACGCCGACGCCCCGCCCTGAGCACTATCTGCCGTTGGGCCGGTACGGCGACCGCGAGCTGGTGTGGCAGTACTGCGCAAAGGCGATCGGTATCGAAAGTCCTTGAGAGCTAACGGTCCGGCAGTGCGTGCTCGACGATGGGCAGCCGGGCCAGCGGTTGCCGTTCGCGGCGCTTGGCCGCCAGGTACACCTGTGTGGTCTGCTGCGCCACCGTTTGCCAATCGAAGTCCGAGGTGAGCCGTTCGCGGGCGGCCCGGGCCCGCCGCTGCGCGGCGTCCGGGTCGTCGAGCACCGTGCGCACCGCCGACGCCAGCCCGGCCACGTCGCGCGGCGGGCACGACACCCCGGTCTGCCCGTTGATCACCGCCTCGCCCAGACCGCCGATGTTGGACGTCACCAACGGAGTGCCGGCGGCGGCGGCCTCCAGGGCGGCGAGCCCGAACGGTTCGTAGTGACTCGGTAGCACCGCGGCGTCCGCCCTATGCAGCGCCGCCAGAAGCTCGTTGTGCTCGAGGTGCCCGATGAACCGAGTGGCCTTGAGCACCCGATGTTTACGGGCTTGCTCGACGAGCCAGCCTTGCTGAGTGCCGTCCCCGGCGATGGTCAGCGTGGTACCCGGGTGAGTGCGTCTGATCCGCGCCAGGGCGGCGATGAGGTCGTGCACACCCTTCTCGTATTCCAGCCGCCCGACGAAGAGCAGTTCGGCCGCCCCGGTGCGCGGGCGACGGTTCGCGAACGGCCAGCGTGCCGCATCGATTCCGTTGCGGATCACGGTGATCTCGGCCAGTCCGGGGCCGAAGAGTTCGCTGATCTCGTCACCCATCGACGCCGAACATGTGATCAGCGAATCCGATTCGCGTACCAGCCACGACTCGACCGCGTGCACCTGACGGCTGAGCGTTCCGGAAACCCAGCCGGAATGCCGCCCGGCTTCTGTCGCGTGAATGGTGGAAACCACTGGCACGTCATAGAATTGGGCGAGCGTGACGGCGGGATGAGCCACCAGCCAGTCGTGCGCGTGTACCACGTCGGGACGCCAGGACTGGTCGGTGCCGTGCTTCTTCAGAGGCAGCCCGGCGCGGATCATCGAGTGACCCATCGCCAGGGTCCAGGCCATCATGTCCTTGCTGAAGGTGAACTCGTGCGGATCCTGTGCGGCCGCGATCACTCGGATACCCTCGCTGACCTCGTCGGACGACGGATGCGTGCTGGGATCGGTGCCTGAAGGGCGGCGGGACAGGACCACGACGTCGTGACCCGCCGCGGCCAGCGCGGTCGACAGGTGATGCACGTGGCGGCCGAGCCCGCCGATCACCACCGGTGGGTACTCCCACGACACCATCAGGATCTTCATCGAGGCAGCCTTCGAGCATCCAGAGCGCCGAACAGACTGTCGGCGCGGTTCCAGCCGTCGGCCAGCCGCTGCGCGCTGTCGCGCCGGCCCGACGCGAGCGCCCCGGCGATCTCCCGGGTGGCGTGCGCATGCAGGTGAGCGCGGTAACGCGCGTAGTCGGCGGCCGAGTCCTTGCTCACCATGAACGGCCAGTCGCTGGACACGGTGAGCAGTGTCTCGCGCAGGATCTGATCAGCAACGTGATCGCGGGGGAGCGGCCCGTCCAGTGACGCCGTCTGCGCCAGCGCCTTGTCGACGGTGCTCAGCGCGGTGTCAACCACTTCGGTGTTGAGCCGCACCAGATCGGCAACCTTGTCGCCGGCCCACACCTGCCAGTCCTTACCGGAACCCCAAGAGCTGGGGGGCAATGCGACAGAGTGGCCGACGAACCCGAGGTCGATGGCGTCGCTCAGTGTCCCCACTCGCACGCCGGCGGCGGGTAGCGCCCGCAGCACGCGCTGCAGCCATGTCGGCCCCTCGTACCACCAGTGGCCGAACAGCTCGGTGTCGAATGCGGCCACTACGTGCGCGGGCCGCCCGATGCGCTCGGACTCCGACAGCAACCGGTTGCGCACCACGTCGACGAAATCGGCGACGTGGATGTCAACGGCGTGGTCGGCGCGCTCGGGGTCGTAGGGCGCCTTGGCCTCCGACGGCACATTGCGGCCGGTGACCCTGGCCGGCTTGAGTCCGGTCAGGTGGTCGTAGGTGTGGAAATCGCGGTAAGCGGCGTGCCCGGGGTAGCCGGATTTCGGCGACCACACGCGGTAGCTGACCTGCAAGTCGCGGCCGAACGCGACCACGTCGCTGTCGCCGACCGGCCTGCCCAGCGCGGTCTCGCCGTGCAACGACGGACCGTCCACCATGAAGTGCGTGACTCCTGCGGCGGCGTAGTCGTGTTCCATACCCGGGGCGTAGGCGCATTCTGGCGCCCAGATCCCGGTCGGGCGCTGCGCGAGCCGTAGCTGTGCGTCGGCGAGACCTTCGCTCAGCGCGAACTCACGCAGCCGCGGCGCCAGCAGCGGCTGGAATGGGTGGGCCAGCGGGCCGCCGAGCAACTCCACCGTGCCGGCGTCGATCAGGCTGCGCAGCAGCGGACTGCCGCCATGCTGCCAAAGGGTGGCGAAGTCGTCTAGTGCTCGATCGGCCTCCGCGCATTCGCGAACCCCGAAGGTTCGCAGCGCTTCCGGTGTGCATGATTCGTATTGGGTCGATTTCGATTTGGGGACCGACCGCACACTGGCGGCTTCTGCCGCGCGCAGCCGCCAGTTGGCCAGCCAATGATGCATCCCGTCGAGGCAATACGGATCGTCTAGCTGGGCGTTCACCACGGGAGTGACCCCCAGCGTGATCAGCCGGTGCCGATCCTCGTCGGCCAGGGCGCGGAGCACCCGAAACAGCGGCAGATAGGCCGCCGACCATGACTGGTAAAGCCATTCCTCGCCGACTGGCCAGCGCCCGTGATGAGCCAGCCACGGCAGGTGGGTGTGCAGAACCAGGGTGAACAGACCGGGTACCCGGTCCCCCCCTGAACTCACGGTGCTCACGGCCGGACCGCGACTGCGATGAGATCCAGGCTGTCATCTATATCGCGTACATCGCCTATACCGTGGTCGTGGCCGGCATCTACCTCGATCAGGTCGAAGTCGTCGGTGGTGACCGCGGCGACATCTGCGATCAGCTCGGATGGCCATGGTGCGTCGGCCACCGCGAGCGCGATCTGCGCGTCGATGATGGAGCCTCCGTGGCGGGCATCCATCTCCTGCAGGCGCGGGCCGTGGAACAGGCCGCTGATCGACACCTCGGAGAATCCGGCGTCGACCAGCAGTTGGGTCAACTCGCAGGCGTTGAGTTCGCGCGTGTGAAACGGATTGATCGGGGTGTCTCGGCCTGGCGAGAAGGTGATTCGGTTGGGCGTGGACACCATCAGCAACCCCGAGGGACGCAGCAGCCGGGCGCACTCGCTGACGAACTGGGCCTGGTCCCATAGGTGTTCGATGACCTGGAAGTTCACCACGACATCCACCGACGCGTCGGGCAGCGGCAACTGGGCCAGGTTTGCCTGCATGACTTGCACCCTGGCGTAGCGGCTGCGGACATGGGCCACCGCGGCCTCGTCGTAATCCACTGCGACGACCCGGCGGGCGATGCCGGCGATCAGGTCGGCGCCGTAACCTTCGCCACAGCCGGCCTCGAGCACCTCGCGGCCCGCGCAGCGCGGTGCCAGTCGCTGGTAAACCACCTGGTGGCGGCGAAACCAGTAGTTTTCGATGTCGAGATCGGGAATGGTGCGTTCGCCAGTCAACGCCAACACCGCTGGGGACTCTGGGGAGGCCCCCGGCGAGGTGTCGTCGGGGATGCGGTGGGGAACCTCGGGGACGTATGCGCTCATTGCATAGGGAGGCTAACGCGAAGTGTCCGATTCGCGAACCGGGTGCAAGGGGCGCCCCGCTTGTGGGGGAGAGACAGGCGAAAGAACCTGCACTACGACCCGCTATGGTGTGAATGCAGAGCGCACAAAGTTACCCGCTAGTAACACGGTTGTGCGGTTGCGAAATGCGTGACCGAAGTTCCGAGTCGACCGCTGCGGAACTCCTTCGACGGAGGACGAACCACACTCATGACGAACATCGTGGTCCTGATCAAGCAGGTCCCAGACACCTGGTCGGAGCGCAAGCTGACCGACGGCGATTACACGCTCGACCGCGAGGCCGCCGACGCGGTGCTGGACGAAATCAACGAGCGCGCCGTAGAAGAGGCGCTGCAGATTCGGGAGAAGGAGGCCGCCGACGGTGTCGAGGGGTCGGTGACTGTGCTGACCGCCGGCCCCGAGCGCGCCAGCGAGGCGATCCGCAAGGCCCTGTCGATGGGCGCCGACAAGGCCGTCCACCTCAAGGACGCCGGATTGCACGGCTCGGACGTCATCCAGACCGGATGGGCGCTGGCGCGCGCGCTGGGCACCATCGAGGGCACCGACCTGGTCATCGCCGGCAACGAGGCAACCGACGGCAGCGGCGGTGCGGTGCCCGCCATCATCGCCGAGTATCTGGGCTTACCCCAGCTCACCCACCTGCGCAAATTGTCGATCGAGGGCGGCAAGGTCACCGGGCAACGCGAGACTGACGACGGGCTATTCATGCTCGAGGCGACACTTCCCGCCGTGGTCAGCGTCACCGAGAAGATCAACGAGCCGCGCTTCCCCTCCTTCAAAGGCATCATGGCCGCCAAGAAGAAAGAGGTCACGGTGCTGACCCTGGCCGAGATCGGCGTCGAGGGCGACGAGGTCGGGCTGGCCAATGCCGGGTCAACCGTGGTGTCGTCGACGCCTAAGCCGCCCAAGACCGCGGGTGAAAAAGTCACCGACGAGGGTGAAGGCGGCAACCAGATCGTGCAGTATCTGGTCTCCCAGAAAATCATCTGACAAGCCACTCGACCCTCCCAAGCACGAGACCCTCCCCAGACAACTCCCCACACAATGAGAAGAGCGATATAACCCATGGCTGAAGCATTGGTGCTTGTCGAGCACGCTGAAGGCGCGCTGAAGAAGGTCAGCGCTGAATTGATCACCGCCGCCCGTGCGCTGGGCGAGCCGGCCGCCGTCGTGGTCGGTGCGCCGGGGACGGCCGCGCCGCTGGTGGACGGGCTGAAGGAGGCCGGCGCCACCAAGATCTACGTCGCCGAGTCCGACTCCGTCGACAACTACCTGGTTACCCCCGTGGTCGACGTGCTGGCCGCGTTGGCCGAGTCGTCGGCTCCGGCCGCGGTGTTGCTGGCCGCCACCGCCGACGGCAAGGAGATCGCGGGGCGCCTCGCGGCCCGAATTGGATCCGGTCTGCTGGTCGACGTCGTCGAGGTGAAAGAGGGGGGCATAGGCGTGCACTCCATCTTCGGTGGCGCGTTCACCGTCGATGCCCAGGCCAACGGCGACACCCCGGTGATCACGGTGCGGGCCGGCGCCGTTGACGCGGAACCTGCCGCCGGCGCCGGGGAGCAGGTCAGCGTGGACGTGCCGGCTCCGGCCGAGAACGCCACCAAGATCACCGCCCGCGAGCCCGCGGTCGCCGGTGACCGCCCGGAGCTGACCGAGGCGACCATCGTGGTGTCCGGTGGCCGCGGCGTCGGCAGCGCGGAGAACTTCAGCGTGATCGAGGCGCTCGCCGACTCGCTGGGTGCCGCCGTCGGCGCGTCGCGTGCGGCAGTGGACTCCGGATACTATCCGGGCCAGTTCCAGGTGGGCCAGACCGGCAAGACGGTGTCGCCGCAGCTCTACATCGCGCTGGGCATCTCCGGAGCGATCCAGCACCGCGCGGGCATGCAGACCTCGAAGACCATCGTGGCGGTCAACAAGGACGAAGAGGCGCCCATCTTCGAGATCGCCGACTATGGCGTGGTGGGCGACTTGTTCAAGGTTGCTCCGCAGCTGACCGACGCGGTAAAAGCGCGCAAGGGCTGACGGCCCGGCCTCATCGGCAGCAAATGGCCCCGCAGGGTTACCTGCGGGGCCGTTATTTTTTCGCGACATTTCGTCATCTCACGTGCACCGACACGTCACAGCGCGGATGCCGATTAGCTCATCGATTACGCAACTTTAGTGGCATGAGCATTGCTTCTGTCCTGATAGCCAGCGACAAGCCGGACGGACAGGCGACCAGCTCGTCCGCCGGGCCGCGCTATTCCCTGTTGCTTTCTACCGATCCCAGCCTCATCGAGGCCGCGCAGCGGCTGCGTTACGACGTGTTCACCAGCACGCCTGGGTTCGCACTGCCGGCGGCAGGTGAGACGCACCGCGATGTCGACCGGTTCGACGAACACTGCGATCACTTGCTCGTCCGCGACGACGACACCAGTGAGCTGGTGGGTTGTTACCGGATGCTGCCGCCGACGGGTGCAATCGCGGCTGGAGGCCTCTACACCGCGACGGAATTCGACGTTCGCGCGTTCGATCCGCTACGGCCGTCGTTGGTGGAGATGGGCCGTGCCGTGGTGCGTGACGGGCACCGCAACGGCGGCGTGGTGCTGCTGATGTGGGCGGGCATCCTGGCTTACCTGGACCGCTTCGGCTACGACTACGTGACCGGGTGCGTCTCAGTGCCGATCGGCGACGAACTGGCCGGTGAAACGCCCGGCAGCCAGCTGCGCGGCGTCCGCGACTTCATCCTGAGCCGTCATGGCGCACCGCCGGAGTATCGGGTGTACCCGCACCGGCCAGTCGTTGTCGGCGGGAAGGCCATCGACGATATTCCTCCGCCGACGCGGCCGGCGGTTCCGCCACTCATGCGCGGCTACCTGCGGCTGGGAGCCAAAGCCTGCGGCGAGCCCGCACACGACTCGGATTTCGGGGTGGGCGACTTCTGCGTGCTGCTGGATAAACGGCAGGCCGACACCCGATATCTAAAACGACTGCGGTCGGTGTCGGCGGCTACCGAGATGGCTGGTGGGATGGCGGGCGGCGCCCAGTGAACAGCCCGGCGTGCGCTCCCGCAGTCACCGCCCACGCCTGGCTGCCCCGCGCCTCTTGCGACGCGAGCTGCTTGACTGTTGGCAACGCTGCGCAGTCGCGGCGGTCACTGGTGTACCTGCGGGTGACGCGTCGCCTCATGCTGGCGCTGCTGCTGGTGCCGGGGTTGCCACTCCTCGGGATGCCGCTGCCGGGCCGGACGCACGTGCAACGCGCCTATTGCCGGTTGGTGCTGCGCTGTTTCGGCGTCCGGATCACGGTCACTGGGAGCCCGATCCGCAATCTGCGCGGAGTCCTGGTGGTCAGTAGCCATATGTCCTGGCTGGACGTCTTCGCCATCGGTGCTGTCTTGCCGGGCTCATTCGTCGCCCGCGCTGATATGTTCACCGGCCACGCGACCGGGATCGTGGCCCGCATCTTGAAGATCATCCCCATCGAGCGGTCCAGTCTGCGGCGGTTGCCTGGCGTGGTGGACACTGTCGCGCGCCGGTTGCGAGCGGGGCAGACAGTGGTGGCTTTCCCGGAGGGCACCACCTGGTGCGGTCTCGCGTCCGGGCGTTTTTATCCGGCGATGTTTCAGGCCGCCATCGATGCCGCTCGGCCGGTGCAGCCACTTCGGTTGACGTATCACCACGTCGACGGGAGCGTGTCGACCGCGCCGGCTTATGTCGGCGACGACTCCTTGATGCGCTCGATCGGCCGGCTACTCGCCATGCGCCGCACGGTGGCCTGCGTGCGCGTCGAATCTCTGCAGCTGCCCGGTACCGATCGGCGAGCCCTGGCCAGTCGCTGCCAGTCCGCGGTGCAAATGGGGGCCTCGCGGCATTCCGCCCGGCACCCAGGTCACGGCCACGCGTTGGTGGCCTGAGGGCTGCAAGCACCGGCGCACTACCGGTGCAATTCGGGTGGAGAATGGGCTTCCCACCTCAGGCCGTTCCGGCCTGCAGCCTCGCCAGGCTGGGCCGGTATCCTGAATCGCGTTATGGTCTACCTGGATCACGCTGCCACCACTCCGATGCACCCGGCCGCCGTCGAGGCGATGACGGCCGTCCTCGGCACGGTCGGAAACGCTTCGTCGCTGCATACCAGCGGCCGGACGGCGCGGCGGCGGATCGAGGAATCCCGAGAGCTGATCGCCGACAAACTGGGCGCGCGTCCTTCCGAGGTGATCTTCACCGCCGGCGGCACCGAGAGTGACAATCTGGCCGTCAAAGGGATCTACTGGGCCCGCCGCGACGCGGATCCGCGCCATCTGCGCATCGTCACCAGCGAAGTAGAACACCACGCGGTGCTGGATTCGGTGAACTGGCTCGTCGAACACGAAGGCGCCCAGGTGACCTGGCTGCCCACCGCTGCGGACGGCTCGGTCTCGGCAGCCGCACTGCGCGACGTGCTACAGACCCACGACGACATCGCGCTTGTATCGGTGATGTGGGCTAACAACGAGGTCGGAACCGTCATGCCGACTGCCGAACTCGCAGCCGTCGCAGCAGAATTCGGCGTTCCCATACACAGCGACGCGGTTCAGGCGGTGGGGCAGCTACCTGTGGAATTCACCGCCAGCGGGCTCTCGGCGATGAGCGTTGCCGCCCACAAGTTCGGCGGTCCACCGGCGGTGGGCGCCTTGCTGCTGCGCCGAGACGTGCTCTGCGTGCCGCTGTTACACGGCGGCGGGCAGGAGCGAGACATCCGCTCCGGCACTCCCGATGTCGCCGGTGCTGTCGGAATGGCGACCGCGGCTCAAATAGCAGTGGACGGACTAGAGGCCAACAGCGCGTGGCTGCGCGTATTGCGAGATCGTCTGGTTCAGGGTGTGTTAGCCGCAGTTGAAGATGTCCGCTTCAACGGTGCCCGCGACCCGCTTCGGCTTCCGGGCAACGCACACTTCACGTTCCGCGGCTGCGAAGGTGATGCGCTGTTGATGCTTTTGGATGCGAATGGAATCGAGTGTTCGACCGGATCGGCGTGCACCGCCGGCGTCCCACAGGCCTCGCACGTGCTGATCGCGATGGGCGCTGACGCTGCCACCGCGCGCGGATCACTGCGTTTGTCGCTGGGGCACAACAGCGTTGACGCGGACGTCGATGCAGTGCTGCAGGTGCTTCCTGGGGCCGTGGCTCGCGCCCGGCGCGCCGCCCTGGCTGCTGCTGGAGCTTCCGGGTGAGGGTTCTCGCCGCGATGAGCGGTGGTGTCGATTCATCGGTCGCCGCCGCCCGCATGGTCGACGCCGGGCACGATGTGGTTGGTGTGCACTTGGCGCTGTCGACCGCACCCGGCACGCTGCGCACCGGCTCACGGGGCTGCTGTTCCAAAGAAGACGCTTCTGACGCGCGCCGCGTCGCCGATGTGCTCGGAATCCCTTTCTACGTATGGGACTTCGCGGAGAGGTTCTCCGAAGACGTCATCGACGACTTCGTGTCGTCCTACGCGCGCGGGGAAACCCCCAACCCCTGCGTACGGTGCAATCAGCGAATCAAGTTTTCGGCCCTGTCCGTGCGAGCTCTGGCGCTGGGTTTCGATACGGTGGCCACCGGCCACTATGCCCGGCTGTTCGGTGGGCGGCTGCGGCGCGCCGTCGACCGGGATAAGGACCAGTCCTATGTGCTGGCCGTCCTGACCGCAGATCAGCTGCGCCACGCCACGTTCCCGATCGGCGACACGCCTAAGCCGCAGATCCGCGCGGAGGCGGCTCGTCGTGGCCTGGCGGTTGCCGATAAGCCTGACAGCCATGACATCTGCTTTATCCCGTCCGGGAACACCCGCGCCTTTCTGGGTGAGCGCATTCAGGTTCGCCGGGGGAGAGTGGTCAACGCGGACGGCGCGGTGTTGGCCGAGCATGACGGGGTGCATGGTTTCACCATTGGCCAGCGCAAAGGCCTGGGCATCGCGGGGCCGGGCCCCGATGGCCGTCCGCGCTACGTCACGGCGATCGATGCCGATACCGCGACCGTTCACGTGGGTGACGCGGCTGACCTCGATGTGCATGCGCTGACGGGACGTGCGCCGGTCTTCACCGCGGGAGCCGCTCCGTCGGGTCCCGTCGAATGCGCGGTACAGGTACGCGCGCACGGTGAAATCGCCAGTGGTGTAGCCGAATTGGTTGGCGACGAGCTTTTCGTGCGACTGCGCACTCCGCTGCGCGGTGTGGCGCGTGGTCAGACACTGGTGCTTTATCGCCCGGACCCCGATGGTGACGAGGTGCTCGGCAGCGCCATCATCGCCGGCGCCTCGCAATAGGCTTGCGCTGGTGAATTCGTCGACAGGGGGTACCTTTCGTTGAGGTTGCTCAGCCCGGCACGTTGGCGGCGATGTTCGTCATCACGATGTCGGACACCGATGGTGGAAAGCCGCAGAAGGTGACTTCCAGCAGGGCCAGCGACACGATCCGATAGTCGCGTCCGCAGCCGCCCGGCCGGACCTGCAGCGAGTTGGCGTCGGCATTCCACTGGCCGATGTACGGCTGGCCATCCGAAGCGGCCGCGCAGTCCCCGACTGTAGACACCAGGGCTCCGAATGCGCCCCGGGCAGTGGCGATATCTCGATAGGCCGCGGCGCCCTCGGAGATCAGCGCGCCGTCGGGCGGGTCCTGGAAGGTGGTCTTGTGGAACTCTGCGAAATCGGACCCAAAGGTCGCGGTTTCGGCGTAGACGAACCGACATGCCCGCGGCACGGTCTCGGCGAGCTCGTTGATGTCCACCGGGTAGTCGCCGTCCATAGACGGGATGATCGTCAGGTGCTCGCCAGCGCCGGTGATGGCGCGCATGCGCGATTGTTCGAGCAGGATCGCGTCAACCTTGACACCGTTGACGCCCTGCCTTGCGGGGGTGCCGAACGCGGGGACCGCAGTGCCGCCTACCACCCGGGTGCACGCCGCGATCAGCACTATCGCGCCGCACGAAATCAGCGGCCGCGTCAATTTCGTCATCTGCCACACGGTTCGCACCCTTCTTCGCTCGAAACTACCCGGGCGGCTGCGCGGCAAGCACCCCTGGTGACCGCCGTGCGGAGTGACGTCGAATACGGTTGCCGGGTGAATGTTTTCGCAACGGCCAGCGGCGTCGGATCGTGGCCGGGTGCCATGGCGCGGCAGGCCGCCGAGGTTGTCGTCGGCGAGTTGGCGGGTGCGCTGGCCCACATCGTCGAGCTGCCGGCCAGGGGAGTCGGCGCCGACATGCTGGGGCGGGCCGGCGCGCTGCTGATCGACGTGGCCATCGACACGGTGCCACGCGGCTACCGCATCGTGGCGCGGCCCGGCGCGGTGACCCGCAGGGCCGTCAGCATGCTCGACGAGGATATGGACGCTCTGGAAGAGGCGTGGGAGAGCGCAGGCCTGCGCGGTGGTGGGCGCGTGGTCAAGGTGCAGGCTCCCGGGCCGATCACGCTGGCCGCGGGGCTGGAGCTGTCCAACGGCCACCGGGCGCTCACCGACTCCGGTGCGGTGCGTGACTTGGCGGCGTCGCTGGCCGAGGGGGTTGCCGTGCATCGCGCGACGCTGGCCCGGCGACTCGACACGCCGGTGGTGGTGCAGTTCGACGAGCCATCGCTGCCTGCGGCGTTGGGCGGGCGGCTGACCGGGGTGACTTCGCTGTCCCCGGTCGCCCCGCTCGACGAAACGGTGGCCGGCGAACTGATCGACACCTGCGTCGCGAGTGTGGGCGCTGAGGTGCTGCTACACAGCTGCGCTTCGGATCTGCCGTGGAACCTGTTGCAGCGCAGCGCTATCACTGCGATATCGGTAGATGTCGGCACACTGCGGGCAGCGGATTTGGACGGCATCGCGGCATTCGTCGAGTCGGGCAGCACCGTCGTGCTGGGTGTGGTCCCCGCGACCAGTCCAGAAAAGCGGCCGTCGGCGGAAGAGGTGGCCGCCGCGGTTGTCGCGGTGACCGATCGGTTGGGCTTCGGCCGCTCGGCACTACGTGACCGCGTGGGCGTCACCCCGGCGTGTGGCCTGGCCGCAGCAACGCCGCAGTGGGCCCGCACCGCGATCAGGCTTGCCCACCAGGCCGCTGACGCATTCGCTGAGGACCCTGACGCCATCTAAGATCCGGGTCCGCACCGAGATTGCCGCCAAGGCTGCGTCCGGGGCACCCAGGGCAACCGCAACGGTAATCTCGGCTGACGAGCGGCGCGCCGCCTGTCCGAGCCCTCCGATAGCCTGCCAAGGTGAGTTCGCCAGAGGCTGATCCCGTCCCGCCCGAAGTTCGGCGGCAATGGCGTGAACTGGCCGACGAGGTGCGCGAACACCAGTTCCGCTACTACGTGCGTGACGCGCCCATCATCCCCGACGCGGAATTCGACCAGATGCTGCGGCGGCTTGCCGCACTCGAGGAACAGCATCCCGAGCTGCGCACACCCGATTCGCCCACTCAACTCGTCGGCGGCGCGGGCTTCGCCACTGATTTCACGTCGGCCGACCATTTGGAACGGATGCTCAGCCTGGACAACGTGTTCAGTACCGAAGAATTCGACCTGTGGGCAGCGCGCATCCGCGCTGAGGTCGGCACTGATGTTCCTGACGTGCCTTATCTGTGTGAGCTCAAGATCGACGGTGTCGCTTTGGCTTTGGTCTACCGCGATGGTCGGCTGGTCCGGGCGGCAACGCGGGGCGACGGCCGTACCGGCGAGGACGTCACGTTGAACGCGCGCACCATTGACGACGTCCCCGGGCAGTTGACGGCCAACGCGGCGTATCCAATACCTGCCGTCCTCGAGGTCCGGGGTGAGGTGTTCTTCCGGGTCGCCGATTTCGAAGCGCTCAATGCCGCGCTGGTCGAAGACGGCAAGACGCCGTTCGCCAACCCGCGCAACAGTGCCGCGGGGTCACTTCGGCAGAAGGATCCAGCGGTAACCGCTCGCCGCAAGCTCCGGATGATCTGCCACGGGCTGGGACACATCGAAGGATTTCGACCGGCAACTCTGCACGAGGCATATCTGGCGCTGGGGGCGTGGGGGCTGCCCGTCTCCGAACACACCACCCGGGTGGAGAACGTGGCCGGCGCGCTGGAGCGCATCGCCTACTGGGGCGAGCACCGCCACGACGTTGCCCACGAAATCGACGGTGTGGTCGTCAAAGTCGATGATGTGGCGCTGCAGCGCAGGCTGGGATCCACCTCGCGGGCGCCGCGGTGGGCGATCGCGTACAAGTACCCGCCGCAGGAGGTGCAGACCAAGCTGCTCGACATCCGGGTCAACGTCGGCCGGACCGGACGCGTCACGCCGTTTGCGTTCATGACGCCGGTGAAGGTCGCCGGGTCGACGGTGGGGCTGGCCACGCTGCATAACGCCGCAGAGGTGAGGCGCAAGGGCGTGCTGATCGGCGACACCGTAGTGATCCGCAAAGCCGGCGATGTGATTCCCGAAGTGCTGGGTCCCATCGTCGATTTGCGCGACGGCTCCGAACGCGAATTCGTCATGCCGACTAACTGCCCCGAATGCGGCACGCAGTTGGCCCCGGCTAAGGAGGGCGATGCCGACATCCGCTGCCCGAACGCCCGGTCCTGCCCGGCGCAACTGCGCGAGCGGGTGTTTCACGTCGCGGGCCGCGGTGCGTTCGACGTCGAGGCACTGGGCTACGAAGCGGCCATCGCGCTGCTGCAAGCCGGGGTGATCGCCGACGAGGGAGACCTGTTTTCTCTCACCGAGGACGATCTGTTGCGCACCGAGCTTTTCCGAACCAAGGCCGGCGACTTGTCCGCAAACGGCAAGAGGCTGCTGGCCAACCTCGACAAAGCCAAGTCCGCGCCGCTGTGGCGGGTGCTGGTGGCGTTGTCGATCCGGCATGTCGGGCCGACGGCTGCCCGCGCCCTGGCCACTGAATTCGGCAGCCTGGATGCGATCACGTCGGCGTCGACCGAGCAGCTGGCCGCGGTCGAGGGCGTGGGCCCGACGATCGCTGCCGCAGTCACCGAATGGTTCACCGTCGAATGGCATCGCGCCATCGTCGACAAATGGCGAGCGGCCGGAGTGCGGATGGCCGATGAGCGCGACGCCAGCGTCCCGCGCACGCTGGAGGGGCTGACCATCGTGGTGACCGGCTCATTGGCCGGCTTCTCTCGCGACGACGCCAAGGAGGCGATTCTGGCGCGCGGTGGCAAGGCCGCGGGTTCGGTGTCGAAGAAAACCGATTACGTCGTCGCCGGCGACTCGCCGGGATCCAAATACGACAAGGCGGTGGAGCTGGGGGTGCCGATCCTCGACGAAGACGGGTTCCGCCGCTTGCTTGAGCAGGGGCCCACCCGGGAGACAGCCTCCGAATAGCGCCACCACCTCGCGAAGGTAACGCCGTGGCGAAATCTGGGAGGACGAATTTTCGCCGTGGCGCTACATTCGGTGCACGCGTTCAGCGGAGCATGGTGGCCACGATTCCGGCCAGATAGCCCAGCCGGGCCACCTCGGAAGGCCGGAAATCCGGGCCGGGACGGCCCAGCACAATAGCGGTCTGCGGATCGCCCAATGGCGCCGCGACCATCGTCGTGTCCATGTCGCGCCATGCCTGCGGCACCCACTCGGCGCTACCGTCCAGCGTTGTGGCTTGCTGAATCGGCAGCCACGGCGCCGAAGCCGCTCGAGTCTCCGGCGCGCCCGGACTGACGGCGAGGCATTGCAGCTCTTCGTCGGAACTCCGCAACACCGTGCACCAGCTCACCCGCAGCACCCTGGGTGCCTCGTCGACCAGAACCTGCAGCTTGGACGGCTTGTCGTCGGCAGCGGCGACGTGGTCCAGCAGCTCCAGCTCACGGTGTGCATCCAGTAGGCCGGTGTGCGGACGAACGCTGACCACCCGGACACCGGGAAGCGATTCGGCGGCGGTGATCAGCGTGTCGGGCATCGCGCCCGGCGGCAGGTCGATGACCAGGTCGTCGATCGCGTATCCATTGGTGCGCTCGACCACGTCGAGCGACAGGATGTCGGCACCCACCGAGCCGAGCGCCGCCGCCAGCGAGCCCAGGCTGCCCGGTCGGTCAACCAGCTGGATGCGCAGCAGGTAGGAAGGCACGGCCAACACTTTTGCACAGCTACGCCGACACGGCATTTCGGCTGACCTGGGTCTGCCCCGGCGCGCGCGGACGAACGTCAGGCCGGTCCCGCGACGGGCGCATGGGTTTCGAGGGGCGTGAAGCCGGCTTCAGGCTCGCAGCTAGGCTTTTCGCTCGTGTCCCAGATCTCCCGCGACGAGGTGGCCCACCTGGCCCGGCTGGCCCGGCTGGCGTTGACCGATATCGAGCTGGACAGCTTCGCCGGCCAACTCGACGCCATCCTGACCCACGTCAGCCAGATCCAGGCCGTCGATTGCACCGGCGTCGAACCGACTGACAACCCGCTCAAGCAAGTCAACGTCACGCGCCCGGACGAGACGACACCGTGCCTGACGCAACAGGAGGCGCTGGCCGAGGCGCCCGAAGCCGTTGCTGGCCGGT
>JBEKNM010000020.1:0-18084 GCA_049522835.1 Mycobacterium sp. | reverse complement strand
CTCTGATTTTTGCAGCAAGTGGACGCCCAGCAACGATAGGGCGTAGGCGGCGATGACAACCGCCAGCACGCCCACACCGATCATGATGCGCGGTCTCGGCCTGGGCGGCGGAGGCGCCGGCTTCGCCTCCGCTGGCGCGGTTTGCGCCTCCCCCTCCGCCGACGGCGTGTCCTTCGGCGGCGCCTCAGTGGTCATTAGACGCCACCGAAGCGAACGATCGGAATCCGTGGTCTGCCCCGCCCGCACAGCAACGAGAAATAGCCCGCTGCGGGCGCTGGACCGCCTGCCGAAACCGGACCAGAACTCGCTGGTGAAATCCGGCTTGTCGGGGGCAACACAAAAGCTGATGCTAGCGAACCCGCGCCGACCCCGCGCGCGTCCGGAGCATCCGTCACCCGCCGTCCACCCAGCAGTAACCCGCCAGTCGTTTCCGCGGTCCGATCTGCCCGCTGGCGGCAAGGAATTGGTTTGCTGCTCGGCCGATCGAGCAGCCTAATCTGACGCCAGATCGACCACGCATCGAAACCCGATGTGGGTGGTCGCGGTGTCTTGCGACTGCGGCGAACGCGCCGCAGGCCGGTAGCGGTGGCAGTACTCCGGCGCGCACAAATGTGAGCCGCCCTTCAACGTCTGGCTGACAGCCGGATCTGGGTCAGTTGGGGGCCCCGACGGTGTGCAACAAGCTTTCGGAGGCTGATCAAGCCGGTGGTGTGCGGAGAACTCGGTGGCGGTCCACTCCCAAACGTTGCCGATCAAGTCGAGCAGCCCGAACCCGTTGGGCGGAAACGTTCCCACCGGCGAAGTCCCCACCCAGCCCAACGCACCTTCGTTGTGGTACGGGAACCTGCCCTGCCAGGTGTTGGCCATCAGTTGACCATCAGGCTTCGCCTCGTCACCCCACGAATAGGTCCCAGTCGTTGCGCCTCGGGCCGCATACTCCCACTCGGCTTCGGTCGGCAGGCGCCGCCCGGCCCACCGCGCGTAGGCCGCCGCGTCCGGATATGCCACCTGCAGGACCGGGTGGTCTGCTCTGTCCGCGATATCGCTATCCGGCCCGAACGGATGGCGCCAATTCGCACCGGGTACCCAGTCCCACCACTGCCGCCAGTCACGTAGGTCGACCGGGCCCGGCGTGGGGCGGAACACCATGGCGCCCGCCTTTAGCTCGTTGGGATCTGCTCCAGGGTAGAGCGCCGGGTCGATCGCTTGCTCAGCGACTGTCACATACCCTGTGGCGGCGACGAATTCGGCGAATTGCGCGTTGATCACCGGGTGCCGCTCCACCGCGAAGGAGTCCACGGTCACGGTGTGGATCGGCGCCTCTTCGGGGTAAAAGCTGGTAGAGCCCATGCGGAACGATCCGCCCGGTAGGTCGATCAGCTCGGTGAGCACCACTTCAGGGTATGACGACCGCGAGTGGCACGGCCACGTCGACAAGAGTTATCCGACGCGCTTAGTCCGATTGTCGATACCAGGTGATCATGTACAGGCCCATCGCGCCGACCAGCGCTATCAACACCCAGATCACCAGGGCTTGGTCGATCCATGCACCTGGCGGTGGCGAGCCGGGAAGGAAGTTGCGGATGGGGATGACGGCGAACAGCATCGCAGCGAACCACGTTACAAACGGTGGGACGAATTTCCTTCTGCCCAAAGCAATTTGAATGGCCACTGCAAATGCCAACGCGGGCAGGCTGAAAAGAACCAGGCAGATTCCCAGGTCGAAGATCAGCGGGGCCTTGGCCCTGCGCAAGGTGATGATCACGTTGTCAGCGCGATCTGAATCCTGGCTGGCGTCGCCGACGCGCTTGACGCTAACGTCCCAGCCCTCCAGGCCTCCGGTTACCTCGACACGGGCGGGTGTGTATTTGCGATCATCGCCGGACCCGACGAGTACGTCCGCTGAGAGGGTGTCCGTGGTGTAGGAATCGAATGGCCAGGTATCGGGGTCGCCGTGCGCTTCGACCGTAGTGGCGACTTGAGCCGGCGACTTTCCTGCCGGGTAGACCAGGTCTCCCAGGTCGTTCGGCGGATCCATACGCACCGCGGTGTCGGATTTCAGGACGTCCAGGCGCGAGTCCCACATTGACTCCTGCGGGTAAACAAGCACCTTCACCGCGAGGCGATTTGCAACGGTCTTCAGCTCCTCGAGGCGCACCAACACAACCGTGTCGTCGCTCGAATTGAGCTCCGGCGCCTTCAGCGGTGCCGCTGATTTGGCGAGCAAGTGGACGCCAAACAGCGCTAGACCGTACCCAACGATGAAAGCCACAAGAATGCCGATACCGATTGCTATGCTCCGTGCCCGCCGTTTTGGCGGGGGGGCGATTCCGGTGCTGTCGGCGGAGCCGCGTGGCTCACCGGCGCCCACCGCCACGAGCAGGTGCAGGCGGGCACACACTTGCTGGTGAAAACCAGCTTCTCGTAGACAGCACGAGGTCAGACGGTAGCGAACACCTACCGACAGCGCGATGTCCCACTTTGCTACATTGGAATCGACAGCGTCTAGGGTTCCGGCGCGCAGAGGTTGCGTGTGTCTGGTCCGAGCGGCGCCACCGTAGTCCTGGACGGGTTGCGGTCATCTGAACGGATAAAAGCCTGGAGGATCTCCGTCGGCGTGCCCCACGCCGACGAGAAGGTCCTGCGAATGATGGCTTTTATCGTCGTGTTTCTTCTGGCGCTGGGTGCAGGAGCGCTCGGCGGTCTGGTCGGCACCGGCTCGTCGCTGGTACTGCTGCCAGTGCTGGTGACGATCTACGGGCCACGCATGGCGGTACCCATGATGGGCATAGCCGCAGTCATGGCCAATATCGCCCGGGTGGCTGCCTGGTGGCGACAGATCCGATGGCGACCCGTGCTCGCATACGCCTTGCCGGGCACCCCTGCCGCAGTCCTCGGCGCGCACACCCTTTTGACGATCTCCCCAAAAATCATCGATGGGCTACTAGGCGTGTTCTTTCTGGCGATGATCCCGGTACGCAGAGTGATGGCGGCGCGTGCCTGGCGGGTGCGGTTGTGGCAGTTGGGCGTTGCCGGTGCTGTCGTCGGCTTTCTGACCGGTCTGGTCTTGTCGACCGGGCCGCTCAGTGTGCCGGTCTTCACCGGATTCGGGCTCAGTGGGGGCGCGTTCCTCGGTACTGAGGCCGCTAGTTCCCTGGTCCTCTATTCAGGCAAACTCGCCACCTTCGGCCAGTTCGGAGCCCTCACGCTGCCGGTCTTCGCCCGCGGACTCGCGATAGGGACTGCCCTGATGGTCGGCCCCTTCCTGACCCGCGCAATCGTGCGCCAAGCACGCGCACGCACGTACGCCGTCTTGATCGACGTGGTTCTACTGGCTGCCGCCGCCGGCATGTTCATCACCACCGGCACCCAATGAGTGCAGTCCGAGCGTTAGCCAGTTCATCCGATGTTTGTTTGCGTGCCGCTTCGATAGCTGTAAATGTCAGCATGTGTCGAACGCCCCGACACCGGGTTCGCCGCCGACGCCGGGGCCAGCAGGCGTCCAGGTCGCCATCGTGGTCGACGCGGCGATGCGCGCCAACCTGCCCGACATCTACGCCGCCGGAGACTGAGTGCACTTTCGGTCACCGGCCGCCCGCCGGGTCCCGTCGCACCGTCTGCCGTTCTCAAGGAGGCAATTAACGTGAAGCGCTACCGACTGGCCGCCGCCATGAGTTTGCTGGCTACGGTTGCCCTGGTGCTCTCGGCATGCAGCAGCGGCTCCCGCGCGACCCTGGACTATGCCGGCGGGTTCAGGGTGGACTGCGGCGGCAAGCAGACCTTGACCGCCAGTGGCTCGACGGCACAAACCAACGCGATGAACAAGTTCATCGACGCTTACCACAAGGCCTGCTCCGGCCAGACACTCAACTACACCTCCAACGGCTCAGGCGCCGGAATCAAGGAATTCCTCTCCGGCAGTACCGATTTCGGGGGATCAGACACTCCACTGGCCGGGGACCAATACGCCGACGCCAAACGGCGATGCGCCGGCGCCGACGCCTGGAACCTGCCCGTGGTATTCAGCCCGCTGGCCATCACCTACAACCTCAGCGCCGTCGACACTTTGGTGCTCGACGCGCCCACGCTGGCCAAGATCTTCAACGGCACTATCACGCGCTGGGACGACCCGACCCTCACCGCGCTCAACGCATCCATGCCGGCAGAGGACATTCGTGTCTTCTACCGTAGCGACGCATCCGGCACCACCGACAACTTCCAGTCCTATCTGCAGGCCGCATCCGTCGGAGCCTGGACACAAGGCAAGGGCAAGACGTTCAACGGCGGCGTCGGCACCGGCGCTGCGGGCAACATCGGCACTTCGACGGCTGTGAAGACCACCGAAGGCGCAATCAGCTACAACGAATTGTCATTCGCACTACAGCAAGGGCTTTACGCCGCCGAGATCAAAACCCCGGCAAGCCGCAGGTCACTACGCCCGGTACGGATCGGCACCGACACGGTCGGCAAGACCATCAACGGCGCCAAAATCATTGGCGACGGCGACGACCTCGTGCTCGACATTTCGTCGTTCTACAACCCCGCCCAACCCGATGTCTACCCGATCGTCTTGGCCACCTACGAGATCGTCTGCTCTAAATACACCAACCCCGACGTGGCCCAGGCGGTCAAGGCGTTCCTGGAGGCGGCCATTGGCCCCGGCCAGGTCGACCTCGCTAAAAACGGCTACATCCCGCTGCCGTTCAACTTCCAATCGAGAGTCGCAGGCGCCGTCGACGCCATCAGCTCTACAGCGGCGCCGAGTTCGGGGTAGCCCCCGCTCAGGTCTTTTTCGCCCTCGGATCCTTTCGATCCCGTTGCCGGACCCACGCGACGACGAACAGGGACATCGCGACGACCAGCGCTATCAACACCCATAGCACGACGGCTTGGTCGACCCATGAGCCGGGCGGCGGGGAGCCGGGCAAGAAGTTGCGCAGCGGAATAACGGCGAACAGCATCGCGGCATACCAGGTTGAGAACGGCGGCAAGAACGACGTCCTGCCCAGTGCCATCGGAATGGCTACCATCAACGCCAAGGCGGGCAGGGCGATGAGGATCAGGCAGAGTCCCAGGTCGAAGATCAGTGGGCCCTTGGACCTATGCAACGCGATGACGACGTTGTCCAAGCTGTTCGGGTTTTCGGTGTCTTCGGCGTCGTGGACGCGTTTGACGCTCACGTCCCAGCCTTCCAACGATCCGGTTACTTCCATGCGGGCCCATACTTTGTCGTGGTAACCCCCGGTGAAGACCAGGGCCGAGAGTTCGCTGGTGGTGTAGTTGTCGAATGGCCAGTTTCCGGGATCGCCGTGCGCCTCGATCTTGGTGGAGACTTGCGCCGGCGCTTTTCCTTTCGGGTATTGCAGGTCCCCCAGGTCGTTGTCTGGATACAGCCGAACGGCAGCGTCGCTGGTCAGCACACCCATGTTTTGGTCGTACAGATTGTCCTCGGGATAAACGAGCACATTGACCGACAAGCGATTTGCCACGGGCTTCAGCTCCTCGAGGCTCAGCTGCACAATGGTGTCCTCTTTATGGAACTGACTCAGGTCTACCGCCGGCAACGGCGGCGATGATTTGGACAGCAGGTGCACACCGACGAGGGATAGCACGTAGACAATTAGGACAGCCACCAGAATGGCGAAACCGATCGCTACCCGCCGTGCTCGCGAGTGGGGCGTGGGCGGCGTCGGGATCACATCAGTGGACATAGGTCGCCACCACCTCAAGCAGTCGGAGTCCGCGGCTCAACCGACCGCAGCAAGACACAAAGAAATAGTTTGCCGGGAGCGCCCCCACGGGCTCAGATGCTAGCAGCCCGGTAGCGACCGGGGCCGGATGCACGTCATGACGACCCTGAAGTGTTGCATCAACCTGGATTTCGCCGCGTTGAAGCCGGCCGTGCGGTGTGCCGCACACGCCTGGATCGTGTCTGCTGTTCAGTCGCGCGAAAAGGCAAGCGCGAGTTCGGATTCCACGTCTTCATAGGGTCGGCCGGACACGTCGACGGTGACCCGGGCGATGGTGCCGCCGGTGAAGGTGAATGGGGCTTTGTAGCGGCTGGACACTCCAGAACCACCGTTGCGACCGACGGTGATGCCAGCGCCCGCCAATCCGAACGTTCCGGGGTGGGCGCTCACATCGGCAAGCGTGCCGACCACTTCGTCGTCGATGAACAGCGTGACGTCACCGAGCGGGGTGTGGCTGTTCTCCACGGTTCCCGTGCGCGAATAGCGAACGCCGAGCAGGTGTCTGCCCAGCGGCACTGCGCCCGATGACGAGACCAACTGCTGACGCTCACCGAGGAAGTTGTAGACGTAGTGCAAGCGCCCGTCCTGGATGAACAGCACATGTCCACCGTGCGCGCCACCTTGCTTGAACAGCACACCTTCGGCGCCGGTGGTGTCCACGGTCACGTCGGCCAGCACCGCGAACGAGCGGCCCCGAATTTCAGCTGCGGCGCCGATGCTGACGTCTGCGCAATCCGGATAGTAGACATAGGACTCACGTTCGCTCACCAAGTAAGGCCGCGACCGGGCCAACGTTTCAAAGATGTTCAGGTCCGACAGCGGCAGACCGTTGTATTTGGCGGCCTCAGAAAACCACAGCGCCTTGAGTTCCTCGAGTTTGTCGGAGTGCTCGGCGGCCAGGTCGCGGCACTGGCTGCGGTCGGCTTCGATATGGAACAGTTCCCAGCGGTCGGCATCGAAATGACCCCAGCCCGCTGGCGTGGCCGCGTGCACGGTGTTCGCGAACCAGCCCTGATGCCAGATCCCGCGGGTACCCAGCATAGTGTAGAACTGGGTATTTTTGCCGGTGGCGGCGGTCGGATCAGCAAGAGCTGCTTTGAAACTCACACCATCCAGCGGTTTCTGGGCGATGCCCTTGACGGTCTCCGGCGGCGTGATGTCCAGCAGGTCGTAAATGGTCGGAGTGATATCGGAGACATTGACGTAGTTGTCGCGGACCTCGCCGTGCGCGGCAATACCGTTGGGCCAGGAGATGATTGCCGTGTCGGCGATACCTCCCTCATGCGAGGCGTACCGCTTGTACAGTTTGTAGGGCGTGTTGAAGGCCATCGCCCACCCGATCGGGTAGTGGTTGTAGGTCTCCGGCCCACCCAGGTGGTCGAACAACTTCATGCTCTCTTCGACGGTGTCGATGTAACCGTTGAAGAACTTGCCCTCGTTCACCGATCCGTTCGGACCGCCCTCGCCGCTAGCGCCGTTGTCGGAGATCACCACGATGACGGTGTCGTCCAATTGGCCGGATTCCTCCATGTAGTCCAGGATCCGGCCGATCTGCGCATCGGTGTAGCTCAGGAACCCGGCGAACACCTCGGCCATCCGGCTGAACAGCCGCTTCTCTTCGTCGTTGAGTGAGTCCCAGGGCCGCACCGTGTCCTGCAGTGGCCACGGCTCGCCTTGCGGTCCCTTCACATCCAGATACGGGTTGACCGGCGACAGTTCGGTTTCGGGCGGCACGATCCCCAGCGACTTCTGCTTTTCCAGCACGATCTCGCGGTAGCGCTCGTAGCCCATGTCGAACCGGCCGGCGTACTTGTCGGCCCACTCTTTGAAGACATGATGCGGGGCATGCCCGGCACCGGGGCACACGTAGCTGAACCAGGGTTTGTCGGGCGCGATCACCTTGGCATCGCGGATGAATTCGATCGTCTTGTCAGCAATGTCCTTCGACAAGTGGTACCCATCCTCGGGTGTTCCGGGCGGATTCACCGGGTGGTTGTCGTACACGAGGTCGGGATACCACTGGTCGGTCTCCCCGCCCATGAACCCGTAGAACCGTTCGAAGCCACGCGAGGTCGGCCAGTGCCGCTTGGTCGACGCCAGATTGGATTCTTCGAGTGGCGTCAGGTGCCACTTGCCGACGCAGTAGGTGTTGTAGCCACGTTCGGCCAGCACCTCCGAGAGCAATGCGGTCTCGAACGGGATACGACCGTTTGAGTTGGGGAAGCCTTCAGTGAACTCTTCGATCATGGCCATGCCCACGGTGGTGGCGTTGCGGCCGGTCAGCAAGGACGCCCTGGTCGGCGAGCACAAGGCGGTGGTGTGAAATTGCGAGAGTCGTATACCGCGCTCGGCGATCCGCGTCATGGCGGGCATCTCGACCAAGCCGCCGAAGCAGTCCCAGGTCGCGATACCTGTGTCATCCCAGACCAGGTACAGGATGTTCGGCGAGTTCTCCGGGGCAGTCGGCGCCGCGTACGGACCCCAATCCGGCTCCGAATCACGGATATCCAGCGCGATCTTGCCCGTGAATTCAGTGGACCCAGTGGACATGAGCCAGCCTCACTTTCGTAGTGGACTTCCAGCCGAACAATCGCGGTGAAGACTACACCGGCGACGTGGCCAATAGCTGAGATTCCGCGGTGGCGCAATTCCCACAGGTTCCTGTGCGCCGAGCGGCAGCCAGCGTAACGCCACTGCGATAATTGTGCCCCGTTTTCGCTCTGGCGTTACGCTCGGCGCGCTCAACCGCGACCCAAACAGCAGAAACGCCCGAGACCGCGAGGTCCCGGGCGAGTCCATTGCGATTTACCGCTACCTGGCGCCCTTTACTTCGCCTTCACTTGGCCTTTTCTAAGATCTCGACGAGCCGCCAGCGCTTCGTCGCCGACAGCGGACGCGTCTCCATCAGCGCGACGCGGTCGCCGATACCGGCGGCGCTGTTCTCGTCATGCGCCTTCACTTTCTTGGTGGTCCGGATGATCTTGCCGTACAACGGGTGACGCATACGGTCTTCCAGTTCGACCACAATGGTCTTCTGCATCTTGTCGCTCACCACATACCCAATGCGCGTCTTGCGTCGGCCACGCGGCTTCGGACTGGCAGGAGTGTGCTTGGGGCCTTTAACACTGCTCACGTCATTCGACCCGGCGTCGCCTTTCGACCCGGCATCGCCTTTCGGGGCGGCCTTCTTGGGGGCGGTCTTAGCTTCTGCCATTACGATTCCTTACCGTCGGGCCCGGAAGCCAAGCCCAGTTCTCGTTCCCGCAGCACGGTGTAGACGCGTGCGATCTCCTGACGCACGACGCGGAGCCGGCGGTTGTTGTTGAGTTGGCCGGTCGCCATCTGGAAGCGCAGGTTGAACAGCTCTGCTTTGGATTCGCGCAGACGCTCGGCCAGCTCTTCTTCGGTGAGCTCGCGCAGTTCGCCGGGCGAGATTCCCACTGCCATCAGAACTGCTCCTCTCGGGTCACGATGCGTGCCTTGATCGGCAACTTGTGGATTGCTCGGGTGAGCGCCTCCCGGGCGACCTGCTCGTTGGGGTAGCTGAGCTCGAACAGCACCCGGCCGGGCTTGACGTTGACCACCCACCACTCCGGTGAGCCCTTACCCGAACCCATCCGGGTTTCCGCGGGCTTCTTGGTCAGCGGACGGTCCGGGAACACGTTGATCCACACCTTGCCGCCACGTTTGATGTGCCGGTTGATGGCGATACGCGCGGACTCGATCTGCCGGTTGGTGACGTAGGCGTGCTGAAGGGCCTGGATACCGTAGTCGCCGAAGTTCACCTCCGTGCCGCCGCTGGCGATGCCGCGCTGGCGGGGGTGGTGCTGCTTACGGTGCTTAACTCTGCGGGGAATCAACATGATTCAGCTCTCCGTGCTCTGCGGTTCGTGGGCAGGCGCGCCGTCGGCCGGGGCCGACTCCTCGCCACCCGCGGCCCGTCCGGCATCGGTGCTGGTGGCCGTGGTGCCCGATGCGCCACTGCGCCGCGGACGCGTACCCGTCGGCCGCTCGCGGCGCGGACGCTCAGCGCCCGCCGGCGCGGCCGCGGCCAATTCGCGCTTGCCGCCGACGATGTCGCCCTTGTAGATCCACACCTTCACGCCGATCCGGCCGAAGGTGGTCTTGGCCTCATACAGTCCATAGTCGATATCAGCGCGCAGGGTGTGCAGGGGCACGCGCCCCTCGCGGTAGAACTCAGAGCGGCTCATCTCGGCGCCGCCGAGGCGGCCTGAGCACTGCACCCGGATGCCCTTGACGTTGGGCTGGCGCATCGCCGACTGGATGGCCTTGCGCATTGCACGACGGAACGCCACCCGGTTGCTCAACTGTTCGGCCACCCCTTGGGCCACCAATTGTGCTTGCGACTCAGGGTTTTTGACTTCGAGGATATTCAGCTGGACCTGCTTTTTCGTCAGCTTTTCCAGGTCGGCGCGGATCCGGTCGGCCTCGGTGCCGCGGCGGCCGATGACGATGCCCGGACGGGCGGTGTGGATGTCGACCCGAACCCGGTCGCGGGTGCGCTCGATCTCCACGTCGGCGATCCCCGCGCGCTCCAGACCGGTGGAGAGCAGCCGACGGATCGCGACATCTTCCTTGACGTACTCGGAGTACTGCTTGTCGGCGTACCAGCGAGACTTCCAATCCGTGGTAATGCCTAGCCGGAAGCCGTGCGGATTGATCTTTTGGCCCACTAGTCTGAGCCTCCCTTCGGTTCAGAAGTCTCAGCAGTTGGCTTCGAAGTGGCCTCCGCGGATTTGGCCTCGGATTCGACTACCGCCTTCTCAGCAGGCGCCTTCTCGGCCGGCGCCTTGGTTACCGGCGCCTTGGTGGCCTCGGATTGGGTTGGGGCCTTCTTCTCCGGCGCTTTCGCGGCGGCCTTGCTGGCCTCGGCACGACGAGCCCTCGTCGACTTCGCCGACCGCTGATCCTTGCCCGGCCGGCTCTCCACCACGACGGTGATGTGGCTGGTGCGCCTGCGAATCCGGAACGCACGGCCCTGGGCGCGCGGACGGATGCGCTTGGCGGTCGGGCCCTCGTCGGCGTAGACCGTGGCGACCACCAGAGTCGCCGGGTCCAGTCCATTGTTGTTCTGCGCGTTGGCCGCGGCACTCGCGATCACCTTGGCGACCGGCTCACTGGCGGCCTGCGGCGCCCAGCGCAAGATGTCGAGCGCGTCAGCCACCGACCTGCCACGCACCAGGTCGATCACCCGGCGCGCCTTTCTGGGGGACACCTGCACAAACCGTGCTTTGGCGACCGCCGACGGAAATTCAGTTCTGGTCATCGCCGTTTGGCCTTCCGGTCGTCCTTGATGTGCCCCTTGAAGGTGCGCGTCGGCGCGAATTCACCAAGCTTGTGGCCCACCATCGACTCGGTGACGAACACCGGGACATGCTTGCGTCCGTCGTGCACCGCAAAGGTGTGGCCGATGAAGTCTGGAATGATCGTCGAACGACGCGACCAGGTCTTGATGACCTGCTTGGTGTTCTTCTCGTTCTGTACGTCGACCTTCTTGACCAGATGGTCATCGACGAACGGACCCTTCTTCAGGCTGCGTGGCATTTGCTATTCCTCGACTTCCTAGCGCGAGTGCTTCTTGCCGGTGCGCCGGCGTCGGACGATGAGTTTGTTACTGGCCTTATTCCGATTGCGGGTGCGGCCTTCGGGCTTGCCCCAGGGGCTGACCGGGTGACGGCCACCGGAGGTCTTACCCTCACCGCCACCATGCGGGTGGTCGACCGGGTTCATGACGACACCGCGCACCGACGGGCGCTTGCCCTTCCACCGCATACGGCCGGCCTTACCCCAGTTGATGTTCGCCTGCTCGGCGTTGCCGACCCCGCCGACTGTGGCGCGGCAACGCACATCGACGCGGCGGATCTCACCACTGGGCATCCGCAGCGACGCGTAGCTGGCTTCTTTGCCGAGCAACTGGATGCTCGAACCTGCCGACCGCGCGAGCTTGGCGCCGCCGCCCGGCCGCAGCTCCACGGCGTGGATCAACGTACCGGCCGGGATGTTGCGCAACGGCAGGTTGTTACCCGGCTTGATATCGGCGTTAGCCCCCGATTCCACCACATCGCCCTGCGAGAGACCTTGCGGAGCAATGATGTAGCGCTTCTCGCCATCGAGGAAGTGGAGCAACGCGATGTTCGCGGTGCGGTTGGGGTCGTACTCGATATGCGCGACCTTGGCGTTGACGCCGTCTTTGTCGTTGCGGCGGAAGTCGATCACCCGGTAGGCACGCTTGTGGCCACCACCCTTGTGACGGGTGGTGATCCGGCCATGCGCGTTTCGCCCGCCATGATCGTGCAGCGGGCGCACCAACGACTTCTCCGGCTCCGAGCGGGTGATCTCGGCGAAGTCGGATACGCTGGCGCCGCGACGACCCGGGGTCGTCGGCTTGTACTTGCGAATTGCCATGTCTAATCAGGTCTCTCTCTCACGCGCGGCTAGGCCGGTGCTCCAAACAGGTCAATCGGCTTACTGCCCGGTGCCAAGGTGACGATGGCGCGCTTGGTGTTCTTGCGCTTGCCGAACCCAGCCCGGGTGCGCTTGCGCTTGCCCTGCCGATTCGCGGTGTTCACCGATGCGACCTTGACCGAGAAGATCTTCTCGACAGCGATCTTTATCTGGGTCTTGTTTGAATCTGGGTGGACCACAAACGTGTACACATTGTCGTCGAGCAGCGCATACGACTTCTCTGAAATGACCGGAGCCAGGATGATGTCGCGGGGATCAGCGATGGTCGCCATCAGGCCGAAACCTCCTCGGTACTAGCCGTGTTGGCTGTGTTGGCCGCTATATAGGCGTTAAGGGCCTCAACGCTGAACACCACATCGTCGGCGCGCAGCACGTCGTATGTGTTGAGCTGGTCGGGCGCCAAGACGTGCACACCGGGCAGGTTGCGCACACTTTTTGCACCGGCGTCGTCGCTGCGGCCGATGACGACCAGCACCTGCTTGCGATCGGTGAGGGTGCCCAGAAATACCTTGGCGCTCTTAGTGGAAGGAGTCTGACCCACCACCAGCTCGGTGACCGCGTGGATGCGGCCGTTGCGTGCCCGGTCGGACAGTGCGCCGCGCAGTGCAGCGACGATCATCTTCTTGGGGGTGCGCTGGCTGTAGTCGCGCGGCTTGGGACCGTGCACGATGCCGCCACCGGTGAACTGCGGGGCCCGCGTCGAGCCCTGCCGGGCGCGTCCAGTCCCCTTCTGCCGGTACGGCTTGCGGCCACCACCACTGACCTCGCCGCGCGTCTTGGTCGAGTGCGTACCCTGACGGGCGGCCGCTCGCTGTGCGGTAACCACCTGGTGCATCAGCGCGATATTGGCCGGGACATCGAACAACTCGGCGGGCAGCTCGACCGAACCCTCAACCTCGCCGGCCGGGGTCTTGACATCGATCTTCTGGGTCTTCTGCGCTGCCATTACTTCTCACCTCGTTTGATCGCGCTGCGGACCATCACGAGTCCACCGGTGCGGCCGGGGACCGCGCCTTTGATCAGCAGCACGCCGTTCTCGGTATCGACCTTGTGCACCAACAGATTCTGGACGGTCACCCGGTCGTTGCCCATCCGGCCGGACATCCGAGTGCCCTTGAACACCCGGGAGGGCGTGGCGCAGCCGCCGATGGAACCCGGACGGCGGTGCACCGCCTGGGCGCCGTGGCTGGCGCCCTGCCCACGGAAGCCGTGCCGCTTCATCGTGCCGGCATAGCCTTTGCCCTTCGAAGTACCGGTCACGTCGACATAGCTGCCGTCGGCGAAGATCTCGGCGCTCAACTCCTGGCCGACCTGATATTCGGCCGCCGCATCCGGGTTGTCCAGACGCAGTTCAGCCAAGTACCGGCGTGGGTTGACGTCCGCGGCGGCGTACTGACCGGTCACCGGCTTGTTGACCTTGCGGGGACTGATCTCTCCGTAGGCCAGCTGCACAGCGCTGTACCCGTCGCGTTCCGGTGTGCGGATACGGGTCACCACGTTCGGTCCGGCCTTGACCACCGTCACCGGCACCACTCTGTTGTTTTCGTCGAATACCTGCGTCATGCCCAGCTTGGTACCGAGAATGCCCTTTCGCGCCATTGCTCTGGAATCTCCTACTGGATGTTGACGTCGACACTGGCCGGAAGATCGATGCGCATCAGCGCGTCGACGGTCTTCGGCGTCGGATCAAGAATGTCGATCAACCGCTTGTGAGTGCGCATTTCGAAGTGCTCTCGCGAGTCCTTGTACTTATGCGGAGAGCGGATGACGCAATACACGTTTTTCTCGGTCGGCAGCGGCACCGGACCTACGACGCTGGCACCCGTGCGGACGACGGTCTCGACGATCTTGCGCGCCGATGCGTCAATAGCCTCATGGTCGTAGGCCTTGAGCCTGATGCGGATCTTCTGTCCCGCCACGCTTTCCTACCCTCACTCAAATTCGAGGTCCGTGTCCGGACCTGCTCCCACTTAGACCCGTTTCCGGACCTGGTGCCCCAGCGCGCCGATCGACCGGGCCCTTGTAGGGCCGATCTAGCGTCGCGCCGGATACTGCGCCGCTGTTTACCTGTCGTGGTCCACCGGCCCCCGCGGTCGGGCATGTCGCCCGCATGCGGCCTTGTCCGCGGCCGATATTAAGTCGCGCTCCAAGGGTGGGACCGGACGCGCCCGTTTGGGCGCTGGTCGTATGCCCGGCCAGGCGTACCTGGCTCAAGGCAACCTGAACAGTATGCCCTAGAACATGGCTCGGGCCAAATCTCGGGCGAATGCTACGGACATGGTTGCGCATATGGTTTCGACTGCCGGTTGGTGCGCTGGGCGGGGGCCCACTCGAGGGCCCCTCCGGTACGCCCGGTCCAGGCCAGCGGACCACCGCAAATCGACCCCCCTTGGCATTGGCAAGCAGGGGGTCGCGTCCGCGTAAACGACACCTCGCGCGCGATGGGCGGGGCCCTGGGAATCGCCGTCGCGGGTTCAATACTCGCCGGACGCTACTTCCACGAGCTGGGACCGAGGCTGGCGGATTTTCCTGCACCGGTGCCCGGCCCGGCTACCGATTCGCTGGCCAAAGCCGTCCAGGTAGCCGGCAAGCTTGGGCCCCAGGGGCGCCAGCTGCCCGACCTCAGCAAAGACGCCTTCATCACGGCTCTGCACGCTTCAACCGCGGTGATGGCAGTGATCGTTGCCATTGCGGCGTTCCTGATCGGCCTGTGGGCCCCCGGGCGGGACGGGCGACAGCTACGCCTGGTGCGCCGGATTCTCGCCGGCTGGCGAATAGCGGGCCAGCTCATGTCATCGACGGCACCGGCTGAGCTCCGAGCTTTACCGCAGCAGAAAGATTGCTGCACTTTCCAGGCCAAACCGCCCAGGTAGACGCGGCGGTAAGGTTATGATCCGGTTGGACGGAGTTCGCCTGGGGGGGCGAACGATTGCCCGACTAGCTTTGGGGGACCCTAAATGCAGTACGTGATTGCGGCGCCCGAGTATGTGGCTGCCGCTGCAACAGATCTTGCGAATATCGGGTCAGCGGTCGACACAGCCAACTCAGCGGCGCAAAGCCCGACGTCAAGCGTCCTGGCCGCAGGTGCTGACGAGGTGTCGGTGAGCATCGCCGCTTTGTTCGACGCGCACGCGGCGGCGTATCAGGCGCTCAGCGCCCAGGCGGCGTTGTTTCATCAGCAATTTGTGGAGCTCATGAATGGCGGTGCAGCTCAGTACGCCCTCACCGAGGCCGCTAACGCCTCGCCTCTACAGTCCATCCAGCAGGGTGTGCTGAGCCAAATCGGTTCACCGAGTCAAGCGCTGTCGACGGGGAGCTCGCTGGCCAGCACCGCAGCACCGGCGAGTTCGGTGGCCGCCGGGCTGCCGGCGGCGGCGGGACTGTCGGGTGGTTCGACGGGACACTTGGCGACGGCGGTTTCGCCGCCGGTGTCAGCGGTATCTGCGCTGCCACCGGCCAGCACACCGCTGCTGGCGGCGGCGCCGACCGGGTCGGCGGCGTTGACATCGGCCAGCGCTCCGGCAGCGGCGTTGCAGGCGCAAACGCCGGCTTATGCTCCGGCCACGGCAACAGCGGCGGTGCCGGCCGAGCCAGCGATACCGGCAGCGGCCAGCACGCCGGTAGCGGCAGCGGAGGCGGAAACGGCGGCATTCTCTCCGGCAGCCGGTTTGCCGGCGGCGATACCGGCACCGGCCAGCGCGTCGGTCGCGGCGGCGCCAGCCTATCGTCCGGCGACGCCGGCTTATTCAACCTCCACGGGAGCGGCGGACTCTCCCGGGGAGCAATCGGCGGTCTGATCGGCACCTGCCGGTTTTGGCAGCGGCCGCACCGGTCCAAAGGCCGTTGAGCAGACGAATTGCGCTGCTCGGTGGGCTCGGCGTGCTCAATGATGGCGGCGGAACTCACTCAACGAATTCCGCGGCGCGGTGCCCGAGCATCACAACGGTTGCGTGGGGACCGCGGCTGGTAATCACCGGCAGGATAGACCCGTCGATCACCCACAGGTTCTCAATGCCGCGCACCCGACAGCGATGATCGACAACAGCTCGCGAGTCACCGTCGGCGCCCATCGGCGCGGTGCCGCACAGATGCTGCGACGTCGACCACATCGGTTCCCCGACATATGTTGCTGCACTGGCTAATTCGCGGGCCAATTCACTGCCTCTACGCAGCGCCGCAACATCTTCGGGCACGCTGTCGTAGCGATGGGCGATCTGCGGAGGCACAGCCGGATCGGCCGAGACCAGCGTGATGCACCCGCGCGCAAGCGGCTGCATGAGCGCCACCCCGATATGCGGCCAGTCGGGATGCCCCGCGGTCCCATCACCGGTCATCGCAACGAAACCGCCAGTGTACGGCCTAATCTCGATATCATCAGCGGTAGTAAGTACTACCTCCAGTACCGGTCGGCCGGCGGCTACCGTCCAAGTCGTAGGCAACACCCATTCCGGGTGGTCGATGCACCACATCCCAACCGGTAGCGGCGCCACCAACGGTACACCGGCAGCTCGCAACATGGCTTCGTCACCGACGCCCGACAGCATCAGCAGGTGCGCGGTTTGAATAGCACCGGCACACAACACGATTCGCTCAGCAGTAATCGTCATTGGGCCTTCAGGGCCGATCGCGTCGACAGCCACCGCGGCCGTCCCGGAAAAACGCAATCGCACTGCCCGCGTCCGCGCCAGCAATGTCAGGTTAGAACGTTCCAGGGCTGGAATCAGATATCCCACACCCGACCCGATGCGCACACCGTCAACGATGTTCAGAGGGACGGCACCCACGCCTGAAATCGATTCCGGCCCACAATCATTGAGGTCAGGGATCCACGGAAACCCGGCGCGCTTCGCAGCAGCCAGGAAAAGTTCCGTGGCGCCTGTCATTTCATGAGTTCGACGAATCAGGATGGGGCCGGAATCCCCGTGGGCGGCACCGTCGAAATCCAGGTCCGTCTCGATAGCGCGGAAGTGCTCGAGAACATCAGACCATTCCCAGCCGGGTATCGCGGCGCGATCGAAATCGCGCTGCAATCCGCGGCAGAAATAACCGCCGTTGATCGCACCGGAACCGCCGACCGTCGCTCCTCGCACGATGGGCAGCTGGCGAACTGGTCGATCTGTGAGCCGGGCCTGATAACGCTGAACCAGTGGACTGCCGACCCCGATCGGCAGTTGCAAGCCATTGCTGGCCTGACCCAGCAGCCCCGGGTCGGCCAGCGCCGGCCCCGCCTCGAGGACGGTCACGCTGCAGCCGGGATCGCCCGAGAGACGTTCGGCGACAACAGATCCAGCACTGCCAGCGCCGACGATCAGCACGTCACTGCGTGAGACGGCTGTGCTCAAGGCGGTGGCTAGCTCCGAATCTGCGGCTTGAGGGCGCGGAGGTTGCGTTCGCGCAACACACCCCGCCACAGGCCGAGGCCGTAGGCCAGGTCATCGACACGCTTGAGCAACAGATAGGTCAGCAGCCCGATCGGCGCAGAATCGTCACCTCTGGCATCCCTGTGCCCGAGCCAGTCCACCACGCCATCCATGACGGCCGCGATCAGGATGACGCGTCTACAGTGGCGCGAGATGATGGCCGCGAGCAACGCCACCGGCCAGTAGTGCCGGCAAACGGCCGATGCCAGTTGCAGCGCCGCTGACCATAAGCCGCGGCTCGCGATCGTCAGAACATCAGCGAGCGATGTCTCGCCGCCGCGCATGGCTCTGGCGATCCTGCGACCCGTCAGAACGGCGAACACGATCGATCCCAGCCGACCGAGGCTTGTCCCTAGCGCCAAGAATCCAGGCCATCAGCGCCCAGCCGCTGATGACCACAGGGGCCGTCTTGTCCGGGTGACGCACAG
>JBEKNM010000019.1:0-18150 GCA_049522835.1 Mycobacterium sp. | reverse complement strand
ACATCGGGCAGGGTTTGTTCAGCTGAGCAACACCTCATCGACCCACGGCTGCGGAGGGTGTTCGCGATGTTTCTGGCAAGCGAGGCCTGGTGTCGTCTCGGTAAAACAATCTTGCGACCGTCACGTTCCGGCACCTGCCGAGCACTAACCAGATGAAGATCAAAACCAACGAGATACGGAGGAAGTTCATGACCAACGCGCTCGTCATTGACGCCGAAGGCCTTGACCGGCTGTCCTGTAATGCCAAGGCCAACCCCGAGACCGGCAAGAAGACCCTGAAAGCCAAGACGGTCTGTGAGGAGGGGTTCCGCAACATGACCTACGTCCGCAACCTGGCGCCGATGCTGGTCGGCGAGCCGCCTGCCTTGCTGGGCGATGACTCCGCGCCCAACCCTTCAGAGACCGCCCTCGCTGCACTGGGGTCATGCATCTCAGTCGGCCTGCTGGCGAACGCCACGCACCGTGGCGTGACCCTCACCAAGATCGAGGTCGAGATGGAAGGTGACATCGACATTTCCGCGGTGTGGGGGGTTGGCGACACTCCAGACGGAAAACTCCTTGGCCTTAGCGCGGTCCGCTGCAAGGTAACCCTGGCCGGAGATGCCGACGACGCGATCCTCAAGGAGATTCACGACAACGCGATCGCCTGGTCGCCCGTTGTGAACACCTTCCGCAACCCGGCAAGCGTCGACTCCACCCTGGCCATCGGCTAGGCATCGGGACGGGAAGCCAACTATGACCCGCACATTGACCAAGACCGACCTCGCAGAGGTCATCAGGCTGGCCCGGGTCAAACATGGTTTGAGCTGGGCGAAGATCGCCGAGTCGATCGGCAAAGACAGGGTGTGGACCGTCGCCGCACTACTTGGACAGCACCCGCTCTCGGCCACCGAGGCCTCGATCGTCGCGGAGCTGCTTGAGCTCGACGACGAAGCCGTCGCCGTCTTGCAGCTGACGCCGTATCGGGGCAGCGGCGAAGCCGTGGCGTCCGATCCGACGATCTACCGGTTTCACGAGGCGTTATCGGTTTACGGGCCGGCGATCAAGGAGCTGATCCACGAGGAGTTCGGCGACGGAATCATGAGCGCGATCAACTTCCGGATGAGCGTCGAACGCCGTCCTGACCCACAAGGTGATCGTGTGATTGTCACGTTCGACGGCAAATTCCTCGACTACGCATGGAAGAACATAGAGCAGGAGCCAGCACCGTGACCGAGACAATCGATGACGCGATCGGGCTGCTCGATTCGGAACTGCTGGCGGACATTCGTGCCCATGCCGATGCGCTGGACCGCGGCGAAGACACTTCCCGCCGCAGTTTCGCGGCGCTCGGTGCGGCCGGTCTGCTCGGGCTTGGCGCCCCTGGCAACGTCGATGGCCGGCTCTCCCAGATGGCCGACGTGATCAGCCTGATCTCCGGGGACTGCATGAGCACCGGATTCTCGCTGTGGGCCCACCGGATGGCGGTCGAGTACCTGCTCACGGCCGCAACGCCGTTCAGCATCGCGGCGGCACAACCGTTGCTCGGCGGAACCACACTGGGGGTCACCGGCATGGCCTCGGCCTTCAAGGAAGCGGCCGGTTGCGGCAGCCTCGACCTCACGGCCACACCTGTCGACGGCGGCTACCACCTGAGTGGTTCACTCAGGTGGGCCAGCAATTTATACGACGACTCGCTGATGATTACCGCGGCACGGACCGAGACTGGCGAGAAGTTGATCGTGGCGCTGCCGTTGAACACCCCGGGCGTCGTGCTGGGCGATCACTTCAAGCTGCTTGCAATGGACAGCACGGCCTCGTCGTATCTGAAATTGGAAGACGCGCACATCACGTCAGAGCAGGTTTTGTCCACCGATTTCCAAGGATTTCTGAACACGGTGCGTCCCACCTTCCTGGTGCTGCAGTCGGCCATGTGTATCGGGCTGACGAAAACCACGGTGGAGCAGAGCAAGCTCGGACTGACTGGGGTGAACTCGGTATTCCAACCCGAAGTCGACGAGGTCGCGAGAAAGCTCGCCGCGGCGCAGACAACGTTAGCGAGCGCGGCCGCCGCAGTCGGCGCGGCGCAGCCGCCCAGCAAGAAAGAGTTGCTGACGCTGCGGCTCACTGCGGCTGAAATCGCCAGCGCCAGTGCCGCTTTGGAGATCCGGACGGCCGGGGGCAAGGGTTACGCGAGCCGGACGCCGGCAAGCAGGCGTTACCGCGAGGCCGCTTTCATCCCTGTCCAGTCGCCGTCCGAGGCTCAACTGCGCTGGGAACTTGACCGATGCGAGTGAGCGACGGCCAGGGACGACGGTGACGCAGGGGCCTCCGGGGGCTTTGCCACCGGAGGGCACCGAGCATCGGGTTGGCGGCATTTCCCTGACCGCCTTGGTCCGCGACTTCCACCGGCCGATGGTGAATTTTGCCTGCACCATGGTGAATTCACCGGCGGTGGCCGAAGAAGCAGTGCAAGAGGCGTGGGTGCAGGTTTTAAAGTCATCGAGTTCGTTCGAGGGGCGTTCTGCTGTGGCCACCTGGTTGTTCGGAATCGTCAAGAACACCGCCTCGCGGCGCCGGCGCCTCGAGTCGCGGATCAGGGAGCATGAGGTGCTGGCCCCCGGCGACGAGGTGGACGTCGACCCGCTGGCGGGTCGCATGCATCCTGCCGGGCACCCCGAGGCCGGGCACTGGAGCGTGCCGCCGTCTGGGCGATTTCTCCCCGAGGACCAGACTTTGGAAAATGAACGCACAAAAGAACTCGCCGGCTACGTGCGGGCAGCGCTCGATGCCCTGCCGGCGCGGCAACGACAACTGGTGATTCTCCGCGACCTCGTCGGCACGTCCGGCGAAGAGGCCGCCGCGATTCTTGAACTGTCCGCCGAGGCGCAACGTGCTCTGCTCTACCGCGCCCGAGGAAACCTCCGAAACGAACTGGAGAAGCGGTACCAACGATGACCGTCTACGACAACACAGCTCCCGCGATCGACTGCGTCGATTTCGTTCGACTCGTCGACGACCTTGTCGACTCTGACCCGCAGCAGTGGGGAGCGATTGTGGCCAAGCATCTTGAGGAATGCCCCCTGTGCCTGGTTTATCTGCAACAGATGCTCGACCTCAAGGTCCTGCTCAACCATGTGTTCGATGGGGAGAAGCTCAATGACGATGACGTTGCCGGGGTCATCAGCTCAATTGACACCTTCAGGAAGCGCCAAGACAGATGAGTCCAACCACTAGAACGGCTTTCACGCGGCCTTAATGACAGTGGCTGTCCACGCGCACAGGCCTGCGATGTCGCGTCCGGCGCGCATGACGGTGCGATCGGGACGCACTATCGCGGCCATGGCCCGCCCTCGGCGCAGCCACGTCTCGAGTGCGCTTCCAGGTTCGGCAACCAGCACGACGGCGCCGCGCCGCCGCAGTGCTGCGTCGTCTGCAGCGCCAGGGGGATCAACGGTGATCAGGGCGAAACCGGTTCCAAGCACGTCGTCGAGCCGTTGATCGTTCGCCAGCAACGAGTTCGGGCAAAGCGTGCCTGCGAGCTGGCGCGGTCGACGGGATTTGAACACCAGCGCAGAAGAAGGCAGCGCGGGTGTGGTGGAGTCGAGGACCTTGTCGCGCAGACCGGGGATCAGTCGCAGCCGGGGTAGCACCGCGCGGCGCACCAGGTTGCCCAGGTGCCCGCCCCCGGTCATCGCCTGCCCGACGTTGAGGGCTAGCCGGATCATGTGCCGGGTATGCCGTTTGCGCTCTTGCTCATAGGTGTCGAGAACGTCTGCGGCTAGGGTGCCGTTGCGGACTCCGGCAATCTTCCAGGCGAGATTCATCGCATCCCGAACGCCGGCTCCCATGCCCTGACCAATGAATGGGGGAGTGAGGTGGGCCGCGTCGCCGAGGATGAAGATGTTGGCGCGACGCCACCGGTCGGCGATCTGTGCGCGGAAGGTGTACTCGGTGACGCGCAGCAGCGTCAGCTGACCGTCTTGGAGCCCGGCAGTCCAGGGTGCGATCAGCGGCCGCAGTGCGTTCACGGTGCCGAAGTTGTCGGCGCTTTCGCCGGCCAGCAGCTGAAACTCCCACCGGTAGCGAGACGTTCCGATGCGCATGTATGTTCCCGCGCGGGCCGGATCGCACACCTGGTGCACGCCCTCCCACTGGTGCAGGTCGGCTCCATTGGTGTCCGAGGTGGCCACATCGACGACCAGCCAGCGTTGCTCGAAGTTCAAATCCCGCATGGCTGAGCCGATCTTGGCGCGCACCAGGCTGTTGGCGCCGTCGCAGCCCAGCAGGTAGTCGGCCTCGACGTGGCGAACGTGACCGTCGGTTCGGTCGGTGAAAGTGACTCGCACGCGGTTGTCGTCCGCGGTTACGTCGGTGACTTCGGCGTCACCACGTAATTGGGCGTTGGGGTAGTGCTTGAGGTTTGCGCGCAGTAGGGCCTCGAACTCGGGTTGGTCGAACATGTTGGCTTGTGGGAAGCCGTTCACGCTACGTGAGTTGTCGCGAATGAACTCGGCGAGCACCTGGAATCGACTGTCGAGCAGCCGTAAGCCGAGCGTGGGCCGCGAAATCGCGGCGAACTCGTCGGCAATGCCTAACCGGGCGATGACGCGGTAGATCTCGTCGTCCAGGTGCACGGCGCGTGGCTGCGGGTACACGCCGGGCCAGCGGTCGAGGATGAGGCAGTCCACGCCGCACTGTGCCAGCAGCGTGGCGGCGGTGATGCCGGTCGGTCCGGCGCCGACGATGAGCACGGGCACGTGTCCGTTGGACGTACCGGTCACGCGTATTGCACTGTGTTGCGCTGGGTTCCGAGGTCGATCGTCCCGTCGTCGGTCGCTACGGACGCCTCCACGACGTCGCCGTGTTGCAGATACTTCGGGTTGGCGGCCTGACGCTTGAAGAATGCCTTCCACTTGACCGCAGGCGGCAACAGGTTTCCGATGAGCTGGATTGGCTTTGGCGGGGCGCTCAACGCGGTGCCGACTGGCGTGCCGGTGAGCACCAGGTCACCGGGTGCGAGCTCCTGGAACTGGGTAAGTGATTGGAGCGCCTGCAAGGGCCGATAGAGCATGTCGCCTTCCACGAGTGCGTTCTGTCGCTCGTCGTTATTAACGCGCAGCCGCAGCCTCAGGTCGCCGAACCGGTTGAGCTCGTCGGCCGTCAGGAGTACCAGCTCGGGCCCGACTGGGGTGAAGGTGGGATAGGACTTCGCCTCGTAGAATTGGGTCTGCGGAAGCTGGATGTCACGCGCCGAAACATCGTTGGTCACGACGAGTCCGGCGATGAAGTCGGCAAGGTTTGCGCCAGAAATGCTGGTGCCGACCGGGATTGCGCGTCCGATCACCAACCCGATCTCCACTTCATAGTCGAGCAGCCTGACGTGTGGGGGTTTGATGATGTCGTCGAACGGACCGATGATCGACGCGGACGCCTTGCGGAAGAAGGTGAGCGGGATCGATGCCGGATCCATGCCCGCGTCCTTGACATGCGACTCGAAGTTGGTCATCTGAGCCACTACTCGGCATGGTCGGGTCACCGGCGACACCAGCTTCAGAGTCTCTAGGCCGTCGGGGTCAGTACTGGTGGCGGCAGCCTCGACCGCGACGCGGTCAGCCAACAGCTGAGCCGTCGTGGTCGCGGAGGTTTCGATCTTCGCGGCCCCGTCGGGAGTCTTGACCCACCAGGCGTCAGCAGTGTGCAGTACGGAAATGGTCATGAGGTGGCTACTTTCAATAGGCCGATCAGGCGGCGGATATCGAACTCGTTGCTTGCGCGAAGTGCGGTGATCATCGAAACTAGTTCGTGGCGGGCCGATTTCGTATCGGTTCCGAGAAAGTCTTTGGTCGCCGGCGGACCCCACTGGGCCAACCCGGACGCGGTCAAGGGCGCCCAGCCCGGTTCCAGGGTGTTGTCGAACACGTCGCCGTCGGTGAAGTGCTCGACCAGAAAACCTTCGGGATCGCGCCAGTAGTCGAAGATCTGACTGCCCTGAAGGTGCCTACCGATTCCCCAAGACCGGAGATAGCCGCGCTGCCTGAGATATTCGCCCCCGGCGGCCAGGGCGTCGAGATCGCTGACCTGGTACGCCGAGTGGACGTAGCGGTTGGCCGGGCCCAGTACCAGAGCCAGTGTGTGGTGGTCAGCGGGCGTCGATCCCCGATCACAGCGGATGAAGCTCATCGTCGGTCCTCGTTCGCGCTGGCCGGGAAAGAACAGGAAGTCGCTGACAAGCATCCCCAAGTTGTCCAGATACCAGTTCAGCGCCTCGAAGTACCTGGTCGACTGCACTACCAGATGGCCCAGGCGTTGAATCCGAGCGGGCACCCGCGACGGACGCTGGGCGGTGTTGGCGCGCTGTAGGTCATTCCCGAAGTTGAATATGTGGGCCTGCTGGCCCGGCAACTCGGGCAGCTGGTGCATGCCGGCGACCACATGCACCGGGATCCCGCTGGGGTCGACGAGGTCGACGGACAGGCCACCGATGGTCTCGGGCAACGGCCGTGCGGCAGCGCCTAATTTGTCAGCCAGCCGCAGCACGTCGACCTCGTCGCAGGCCCGAAACGCCACGCCGGTGAAACGTGTCCGCGGCCCGCGCCGCACGATTACACACGGTCCGCCTGATTGGGTACCTCGCAACTGAAGTTCGTCCGGACCGTGGTGTGCCGTCTGGAAGCCGAACGCCCGCGCGAACGCCTCGGCACGCGTCAGGTCCGGTTTCTCGAATTCCAGCCACGCGATGTCGACGACCTTGATCACCGGGTTCCGGGAGCGCCCCGGGTGTTCCCCGGATAGCGCTCCCTGCTCGGCGTGCAAGCCCCGGTGGGCGCTTTTCGTCTCAACCATGACCGTCTCCTATGAACTGACGAAATCGTCACATACAATACGACGCTTAGTCAAGGTTTCTGACGAAATCCTCAAAAGTGATGCATACTGCTAGACATGACCGCAGTGCCGTACGGTTCCGATCCGCCTAACCGCTTGGAGCGACGCAAACAACGCACCAGATCGGCGCTGGTCAAGGCCGCGCAACAGTTGATCGCCGAAGGCAAGGTCAACGTCCCGGTTCTGGAGATAACGCGGGCTGCTGACGTGGGGATGGGCTCGTTTTACAACCACTTCGACAGCAAGGAGCAGTTGTTCGAGGCCGCGGTCGCCGACGTACTCGATGCGCATGGAGCAATGCTGGATCGCCTCACCGCGTCGCTGGACGACCCCGCCGAGACGTTTGCCGCCAGTTTTCGGCTGACTGGCCGGCTCTTCCGTCAGCGCCCACAGGAGAGCGAGATTCTGTTGGCCAACGGACCGGCGCTGTTGTCGTCGGAACGCGGCCTGGCTCCCCGCGCACTGCGCGATATCAAGGCTGGCGCTGACGCCGGGAGGTTTCGCGGTGACGTCGGCGAAGACCCCCAACTTGCGCTGGCCATGGCCGGCGGTGCTTTGCTAGGACTCGGAGAACTGTTGCGGGACGACCCGGACCGCGACGACGCCCACGCGGCCGACACCGTCACCGAAAACGTCCTGCGTCTGTTCGGGCTCAGCGCCGAGGAGGCACGCGCAGTCTGCCAACGCCCACTGCCCGAGGACACGTTCGCCGAGCCGTAAGCGTCGCGGGTCCGCAACAACGGCTACGAGCTTCTAGCGATTTCGAGTGTCCGCCGACCATCGGGTCGCACAGCCCGGGCATTGCAGGTTGACCTGTGTGGCTTGATTGCTCAGCAGATACTGCCAATGGGAGCCGCAGTTGCGGTTGCTCCGGCACTCCGAACACTTATTGCGGCCCCAGCCGCAGTTCGGGCACGGAAGCCACGCGCGCCGGGATGCATCGGCATGCGGATCGATGGGCCACGTGAGCGCCACAGTCAGCCTCTCTATATCGTTGGGGTTAGGGTAGGCTACCCATAACTGCGGTGCAACTTGTGGCGGAGTGTTTTGGCTCACACGCTCGTTGGCCTTTCCCGCCAATGGGCAGTCACGCAAGAACGCGGATAGCGAGAGGTGAGACAAGCGGGATTCGTGCCATAGACCCAAGACCGTTAGGGGACGCCGCATAGCCAGGACTCGCTCCTGCTACGTCAATAGGAACGGTTCCGCACGCGATGATCCGGTCGTAGTAGCGGGATCAACCGACTGCAGGCTGACTTTTGTGGGACCAAACTGTGGGACGAAACGCCACCAGCACCACTCCGGCGGCAAAGACCAACGCGGTCACAGACCGAAAATGGCCGTCCGGGGCGAAGCCTTCAGCCGCGACGAACGCCACGCCATACGCCGCCATCGCGGCACCGGCCAGCATGACCGGTTCACCCCAGCGCTCTGCGAGCGGGATACCGAGCATTGGGAGCGGGGCGGCGAAAAGACGCCGTCCCCACCACAGCAGCACCATCTCGACCGCTGTCACGAGGCTGAGGATGACCACCCATTCCAGCCGGGCCAGCCACCAGTCGGCCGTACCTTCGGTCGGTTGCGGCAGCAATCCGGCCGGGTAGCCCAAGATCGCCACGATCACGACAGGAATCATGTGCCACAGGTAAAGGGCCATCACATTGCTGTTGGCTACGGACAGCACGCGCTGGACGGGGCCGGCGCGCAGCGCACGATTGAGCGCCGGCGCGAGGGTTATCACCAATCCCGCCTGCGCGTATCCGAACGCCAACATCGCCACGGAGGGCGGCGCCGTATTGTCAACAGACTGGCCGGGAACGCCGATCATGCTGACCGGATAGGGTCCCAGCCGGATCAGCAGTGCCAGCGCCAGTGCCGACCCGGCGGCGAGCAGCACGGGTCTGCGACCGGCTAATAATCCGCCGTGCCAGGCGATTCCGAGTTGGTAGAGCGCTCCCCAACACAGTAGATAGTTCAGCCAGCCCACGTCGTGCACGTGGCAGCCGATAGCGGCGACGTCTACGGCGGCGACCCCGACGGCCAGCGCTCCCGGCGCCATTAGCCCCCAACGGCGGTGTGCGGCAACCGCAATGGGCGTCAGCGAGACCACCACCAGGTATACGGCGAGGAACCACAGGTGCATCGCGACGGCCCAACCCGCGTATTCCAGCACGGAACCATCAACGCCGTAGACGCCCAGCACCACTACAGCGACCGACACCAGCGCGGCGTATACCGCTGTCGGCCCGAGAACTCGGGCCAGGCGATGCCGAAGCCAGGTCTGACGCGACACACCGTGGGCGTCGCGCCGATGCGTCCAGGACACGGCGCCGGCGTAGCCCGCCACCAGAAAGAACGTCGGGACCGCCTGGAAAGGCCAAGTCAGCCACTGAGTCCAGGGCTGGTCGACGAGCGGGTTCTGCCGACCGAAATATCCGGCGTGATAGGTCACCGATCCGGCCAGCCAATGTCCCAGCACAATGAGGACCACACCCGATACGCGGTAGAAGTCCACCGCTAGATTGCGGTCCGGTGGCACGGTGTTTGCGTGGTTCACTAGATCGCGAGAAGCTCGACGGGGTCCACTCGCGCAACGCTACCCGCCGAAATCTCGGCGAACTGTGCCCAGAACAGGAGACGTGCCATGAAACTCGCTCACCTCGCAGACCTGCAAGTCGGCCGCCTCGGGCTGGGCGCGATGGGCATGTCTGTGGCCTACGTGGGCGCCGGCTTTGACGACGCCGAATCCATCCGCACCATTCACCGCGCCATCGACCTGGGCGTCACGTTGATCGACACCGCCGAGGTGTACGGCCCCTTCGTCAACGAACAGCTCCTCGCCCGTGCCCTGCAGGGCCGACGGGATCAAGTGGTGTTGGCGACCAAGTTCGGCCTGATCTCCCACACCGGCCGTGATGGCCTCGACAGTAGCCCGGCCAGTATCCGCGTGGCTGTGGACGGTTCCCTGAAAAGGCTGGAGACCGACTACATCGACTTGTACTACCAACACCGCCTTGACCGGGGCACTCCGATCGAAGACACGGTCGGAGCGTTGGCCGAGCTGGTCGCTGCCGGGAAGATCCGATACATCGGTCTCTCCGAAGTCGGCGTGAACACCATCCGTCGCGCCCACGCTGTGCACCCCATCACCGCTGTGCAATCGGAGTATTCGTTATGGACCCGCGACCAGGAAGACGCTGTGTTGCCGCTGCTGCGCGAGCTGGGGATCGGGTTCGTCGCCTACTCCCCGCTGGGTCGCGGCTTCCTCACCGGTGCAATCCGGTCCACTGAGGAGCTTCCCGACAGCGACTACCGCAAGACCAACCCCCGATTCTTCGACGAGCATTTCCAGCACAACCTCAGCAGCGCAGACGAATTGCGTGACATCAGTGCCGAGGTCGGCGCCACTCCGGCTCAGGTGGCTTTGGCCTGGCTGCTGGCGAAAGGTTCCGACTCGGGTTCCGGGATAGTGCCTATTCCGGGAACCAAGCGCGTTGCGCGCCTTGAGGAAAACGTCGCGGCCGACACTATCGAACTCACCCCCGAGCAGCTGGCCAGGCTTGATGAACTCACGCCCGCCGTCGGAGGCCACCACGCCGAAGCGCAGATGCAATGGATCGACCGCTAAGGCCGGTTGATATGCATGGGGATTCGGCGGATTGTAAGAAGAAGCTGGTCATCGGGGCCAGCGGTTTCCTGGGCTCGCATGTCACACGGCAGCTGGTAGACACGGGCGCGGACGTGCGAGTTATGTTGCGCCACAGTAGTTCTACCAAGGGCATCGACGATCTCGATGTCGAGCGCTGTTACGGCGACGTCTTCGATGACGATGCGTTGCGCGCGGCGATGACCGGGTGCGACGTCGTCTACTATTGCGTCGTCGATGCGCGGATGTGGCTGCGCGACCCGGAGCCATTGTTCCGCACGAATGTGGAGGGTTTGCGGCACGTTCTGGATGCGGCCCTGGACGCCGACCTGAAGAAGTTCGTATTCACCAGCACCACAGGCGCTCTGGCGATCAGTGACAGCCGCGTGGTTACCGAAGACGATCCGCACAACTGGGACCAGGGCGGCGCATATATCGAAGCCCGGGTGGCCGCCGAAGACATGCTGATGTCATACGTGCATGACAAAGGCCTGCCCGCGGTCGCCATGTGCATCTCCACCACCTACGGTCCCCGAGATTGGGCACCCACTCCACACGGCGCCATGCTCGCCGCGGTTGCCACCGGGCGCTTGCCGTTCTACATGGGCTACTCGGCTGAAGTGGTGGGCATCGAAGATGCCGCCAGGGCAATGCTTCTTGCTGCCGAACACGGACGAACCGGCGAACGCTACATCATCTCCGACAGGTACATGAGCACCCGGGAGCTGCACCAGATCGCCGCCACCGCTGTCGGCAGAAGGCCACCGCGCATCGGCATCCCGCTGGCGGTGCTCCGTGTAGGTGCGCGCGTCAACGACTTGATGGCTCGACTGCTGGGCCGTGACCTGCCATTCGCCTATGTCGGCATACGTATGGTCGAACTGATGTCCCCCCTTGACCACAGCAAGGCCGAACGTGAACTCGGATGGACACCCCAACCGGTCGAAGACTCGATCCGTAAAGCTGCCGTCTTTTTCGCTGCCCAGGCCTAGTCAGGATCAGCCAGCGCCGGTGAGCTTGGCGGCTGCCCTGCGCATCCGGTCGGAGATGTACAACGAGAAGAGGGGAGTGACGATGTCCTCGCGCAGCCGAGTCAGCTTGGAAGTCTTGATAAGCCAATGCCCGGCAGTGTATTCGTAGGTCTCGTGGTAGTGCCCGTAGCCGACCAGGGTCAACCCGGGGCCGAAGCGGACGACATCTTGCAGCACCCACACGCCCCGCGCCGTTGTCGCCGACGTGAGTTCGATCTCCGGCGCGTGCACCTGATGCGCTGTGGCCTGTGCTGGGCGTCCGATGGCCTTACGGGTGAATGCCACGAAATCGTCGGCTCCGACGATCAACTTGCCGCCGGCCTCGGAGGTATCGCTGACGAAATCATCGGTGAAGATCGCTCGCCACGCCGTCCAATCTTTGGTGTCGAGGTACCGGCAGTAACGGGCTTTGAGCTGCTTGATCGACTCGATTGCCAGCAGCTTGGCGGCGTCTGTGCTGGCGTCGTTGTCGGCTTGCGTGCGCTCTGTCATTGCGGCTCGATTCTTGCGGGTCGGATCAAAGTCAGCCCTTGAAGTAGACGATCTGGTGCGTAGTCGCCAGCAGCGCACCCTCTCGGGTCCACAGCTGCGCGTGCTGGTCGAAGTAGCCGCGGGAGAACCGGTTGGCGTGGGCCGTGGCCAAGACGTAGTCACCGCCGAGGGCGTCGAGTTCCTGTTGATCGGCATGGAAGTAGGTCGTCAGTGAGATGGTTCCGGCCGGGATGAACGCGCCTCGGCGCAGGAACACGCGCGGGACGAACACATCACACAACGCGGCCAGCGCCGGGTAGTCAACCCGGCGTTGTGCACTGTCGCGCACCCACAACGTGCTCGTCGATGACGGGTTGGGATGTCCATTCGCACCGGGAAAGGCTCCGTCGACAAATCGCATGTCGTATTGGGCTCTCCAGACGATGAAGGCCGGTGGACCGCCGGGGGTTGCGTGTTCTGGCGGCGGCGCGCTCGGTGGGTGTGCTTCAGTGTTGGCCCAGGTGTCGCGACGGATCCCGAACAGTGCGGTGGCCGTGGTCTTGACCCCATCGGCCTGGCTGAGCTCGATGAGCCAGTGCTGATTGGTGCGGTTGGTGCGCGCGGCCCGGAGCGTGATGTCGAAGTCGCCGTCGTCGATCGGTGCGGCGAAATTGACGGTCAGCGCCAGCGGTTCACCGACGCGGTCGGGGTGGGCCTCAATGGCGCGCACCATGATGGCGGCGGTGATTCCGCCGAACGGGCCGACCATGTTGGCCCACTCCGGATGGGTCCGGCCACGCTTGACGTTTTCATCGATGGTGTCGAGGTGAATGGCGTTGTCGAACGGGTGCGCCCCGGTCATAGTGAGTCTTTCATCGCCATGTAGCTCATCAGGTGCCGCGAAGCGAACTCCACCTGGGTCGCACTCCGAGGTCGACGGCAGATTACGTGCCGTCGGCAACAACGATGGATCTGGATCTCAGCGGGGACCGCGCACCAGTCGCCCGGGGCGGGCGCCGGTGTCGACGCCGTCGCGCCGCGTCACGGTGCCACTGACAATGGTCGCCGCATATCCGCTGGCACCCTGCACGAGTCGCTGTCCACCGGCGGGAAGGTCGTAGGCCATCCGTGCCGGGTGCAGTCTCAACTTGTCCCAGTCGATCACGTTGATGTCGGCCTTCTTGCCGACCTCGATCGTGCCGCGGTCGGAAAGCCCGAACAGCTGGGCCGTGTCATGGCTCTGCTTGCGCACCATGTACTCCAGGGGCAGTTTCTCACCGCGGTAGCGGTCGCGGGCCCAGTGCGTCAGCAGGAAGGTCGGGAAGGACGCGTCACAGATCATCCCGCAGTGGGCGCCCCCGTCGGAAAGCCCCAGCACGCCTGCCGGGTGGGTCAACATCTCCCGGATGGCGTCGTGGTTGCCGTCGCTGTAGTTGAAGAACGGCAGCATCAGCATCGCGCCGGCGTCGCTCTGCAGCATCAGGTCGTAAAGCGTGGCCAGTGGGTCTTCCCCGCGTTCGCGCGCGATCGCCGCGACCGTGCGATCCGGGGTGGGTTCGTAGTCGGGCGGATCGCCAAGGTCGTAGAGCCGGTCGAGCACGTTCTGTGCGAGGGCGAACATGCCATCGAACAGCAGGCTCGAGTCGATGGGCAGATCGTCTTCGGACAGGATTGCGGCTTTGACCGCGGGCTCGGCCAGGCGTTGCGCCAACTCTTCGCGACTGCATTCGGCCTGCAGCTTGCGGTACGTCGGCCGGTGCGTGAAGGCATGATGCCCGGGGAATCCGAGCATCATGCCGAACGGTCGCGCGGCGATCTGCGGATACAACTGGCTACCTGCCGCGTGTGCGGCGGCGGATACGTCGAGTTGTTCGCGCCAGAGGTTGGGGTCGGCGTCGACTTGGATCAGCGCAAATGACATGGGCCGCTCGATCTCGGCGCTAAGGCGCTGCATCCATTCCAGCTCCTTCTTCGGCGCGACGATGTCCTCGCCGGCTGCGCCTTGGGGGGCGAGCTCGAACACGGCCTGGCCGCCGGCTGCCATGGCGCGGCCGAGGCCGAACAACTCGTCTTCGGCGGCGTAGGTGCCCGGCACGGGCTCGCCGTCCATGGCGCGGTGCGCGATGGTGCGCGAGGTGGAAAAGCCCAGCGCCCCAGCCTCGATCGCTTCTTGGACCAGACGGCTCATCGCGGCGATATCGTCAGGCGTCGCGGGCTCGTTGCGGGCGCCGCGGTCTCCCATCGCGTAGGCGCGGATGGCGCCGTGGGCCACTTGGCTGCCCACGTCCACGGCCAACTGCTGCTTGCCGACGACGTCGAGATACTCCGGGTAGGTCTCCCAGCCCCAGGTGATGCCTTCGGTGAGCGCGGTACCTGGGATGTCCTCGACGCCCTCCATCAGCTTGATCAGCCAGTCCTCGCTGCCCGGGCGTACCGGGGCGAAGCCGACACCGCAGTTGCCTGCCACAATCGTGGTCACGCCGTGACCACTGGATGGTTCCAGCAGGGGGTCCCAACTGACCTGGCCGTCGTAATGGGTGTGGATGTCCACGAAACCGGGTGCAACGATGCGATCCGTCGCCTCGATCGTCTCGGCGGCCTCAGCCGCGAGCTCACTGTGGCCGTTGGTCCGGCGGCGCACTTCGACGATCTTGCCATCTTTGATGCCGATGTCGGCGGGGAAGCGATCTGTGCCGGTGCCGTCCACTACGGTGCCGCCAACAATCTTCATGTCATACATGCGATCTCCAGTGTCCGTGTTCAGCTGACACTACCGAAATCATTGTTATTTTAAAATGCTGACGCGGGCGAGATTCTTTGTCCGGCGGTACTGGTGCGAGGAGGCGGCCAGCGCATGAGTGGTCTGGATCATCAGCGGGGCCCGCAGACGGCATGGGTGATGAACGGTCCCGGCACGCCTGTGGTGGCCGTGGAAAGGCCGGTCGGCGAACCTGCTCCCGGGCAGGTGTTGGTCAAGGTCAAGGCCTCCAGTCTGAACTTCCACGACAACGTCAATCTGATGGGTCTGCTCCCGGGGCCGTGGCCTCGGGTGCCCATGAGCGACGGCGCCGGCGAGGTCGTGGCGGTCGGGCCGGGCGTGGACGGCCTTTCTCTCGGACAGCGCGTGATGGGGGCCTTCCATCCCGGCTGGCTCGACGGCCCGCCGACACCGCAAGCCAAGCGGGAGTGCCCCGGCGACAGTGGGGACGGGTGGCTACAGCAGTACCGCGTCGCCGACGCCGCCGGCCTGGTCCGTACGCCGGATCATCTCAGCGATGTCGAAGCTGCGACGATTCCCTGTGCCGCCGTGACGGCGTGGAGCGCACTGGTGGAAGCCAACATCGGCGAAGGCGACGTCGTGGTCACCCAGGGAACCGGCGGGGTATCGCTGTTCGCCGTGCAACTCGCCCGCGCGCTGGGCGCCACCGTGATTTTGACGTCGTCATCGGACCACAAGCTGAAGGTCGGATCACAATTGGGCGCGACGCATCTCGTCAACTACCGCACCACTCCGGAGTGGGAAACGGAGGTCAGGCGACTGACCGCCGGGCGCGGCGCGGACCTGGTCGTCGACCTCGGTGGGCCGGCGACACTCGCGCAGTCGATGCGTTCGGCGCGGATGGGCGGCACGGTCGCGGTTATCGGTGTGCTCAGTGGATTCGACGCCGCGCCTACCCCGGTCGCCGAGTTGATGCTCAACAACCTGCGCGTCATCGGGATCACCGTCGGCAGTGTGCGCGCCCACGGCGAAGTGTGCGAGTTGATCTCCGCGGCGCACATCATGCCCCACATCAGCCATGTCTTCGACTGGGAAAAGCTCGACGAGGCGGTAGCAACGATGCGGGCCGGGACGCACATCGGCAAGATCGCACTCACCGTCCCGTGATCGCCGCGCCGACGGACGAACTCACTGCGCGCGACGCAACGGTCGCGGCTTAGGATGCAGCGATGGCCAAGCCGTTGATTCCGGCCGACGACATCCTCGCTCGCGCGCTGGAACTGCTGGACGCCGAAGGCAACGAGGCCCTCAACATGCGTCGACTATCGGCGGACCTCAAGATCTCACCGCGGACGCTCTATCAACAGGTGGGCAATCGGGAGGCCCTGGTCAGAGCGCTTGTCGCCCGCCATTTTGCGCAGCTGAAACTCGACTTCAAGGAGTACGAAACCTGGGAGCTGACGGCGCTGCATTGGTGTCTGGCGCTGCACGACACGCTTCGAGCCCACCCGTTTCTGACCGAGTTGATGACCATCGACGACCGCAGTGCCATCAGCGATTACGTTCGGGCTCTGCTCAAAACGACTCTGCAGGAGGGCATCCCGCGTCCACTGGCCACGGCGTGCTGCCGTGGCCTCGCCCACATGACGATCAACCATTCCATCGTTGAGGTGCGGGCATTGCGCGAATCGAGACGGTCAGCCGATGCGGCATCGGAAATAGCCAAGATCGACAGAGATTTTCCGAGGCTCGTGGAATGGGTGATCTCCGGAGTACGTGCCGAGGCGGCGGTGTCCACTTCGCGACGACGTTCCACCGCGAGATCGCGCACGTCGTCTCGCGCCACAGCCGTCTGATTCCGCCAAGGTTGGCGGCCCTGAACACGTCCTAATTCGCCGGTCTGTACACTCTCCGAGGGGTGCTGTACAGTCGCCCAGCACAAGCTTCGGGAGGCCATCGACGATGATGCGCAGGCGAACTCGACGTGACCGCTGAGACTGTCGAGGAATTTCGCAGCCGGGCCAGATCCTGGTTGGCCGCGAACATGCCACGCTTCGAGCCCGGCCAGGCAGCGCTTCTGGTGCGCGACGCAGAGGCGTCCTGGCAGCGGGCCCGTGAACTGCAAAAGACCCTGTACGAGGGGGGATTTGCCGGAATCTGCTTCCCGCGGGAGTACGGCGGGCTCGGGCTGGGCTACGAGTACAAGAAGGCTTTCGACGCCGAGTCCCTCGGCTATGAGACGCCGCTGCTCCTCAACGTGCCGTCCTTCGCCATCTGCTGCGCAACGATTCTGGATATCGGCAACGAGGAACAGAAACGCGCTCACATCCGGGCAGCATTGGCCGGCGATGAAGTGCTCGTGCAGCTGCTATCCGAACCCGGTGGGGGATCGGACCTCGCGGGCGTCATCACCCGCGCCGACCGCCGAGACGGACGGTGGATCATCAACGGCGCCAAGACCTGGAGCACCTGGGCGTTCGCCGCCGACTATGGCCTATGCCTGGCCCGGACCGACTGGGACGTACCTAAACACCAGGGGCTGACGATGTTCCTGGTGCCGCTTCGCCATCCCGGGATAACAATCAACCGCATCCGGCAGGTCAACGGCTCAGTCGAGTTCTGTGAAGAGTTTCTCGACGACGTCGACGTGGGAGACGACGCCGTGGTCGGCGAACCGGGCAAAGGCTGGGACGTGGCGTCGCGGCAGCTGTATCACGAGCGACGCACCATGGGCGATGGTTCCGAATACACCAGCGGACCCGGAATCGCTGAAGCCGAGGACGTTTCGATCGATCTGCTGTCGCTGGTCGACAGGACGAACCAGCACGACAGCGAACGCGTCCGGGAGATGATCGGGCGGGTCTTCGTCCACCGCACGGTCCGTGCGCAACTCAGTGAGCACGTCTTCCACGCCGTGGCCAGCGGATCTCTGCCGCCGACCGCGGGATCGATCATCCGGCTGTCCATGGCTGCAGTGCACGATGTGGAAACCGACTCTGCCCAGGCCGTCGCGGGTTCGGCGGCTGTAGTTGAAGATGACGCAGAGCTTCTTGACATCGGAACGCGTTATTTGGGGCGTCAGATCGCCAGCATCGGCGGCGGCACCACCGAGATGGCGCGCAACGTGATCGGCGAGCGAGTGCTGAACTTTCCCCGCGAGTACGCCGCCGACCGCGGGGTGCCGTTCAACCAGGTGCGGCGAAACAGACGGTCCTGAGACATAACTCGAAGTCGGAGAAAGGCGGCCGAAAGTGAGTGACCAACTGCGAGACATCCGGGAGTTGGCCAACGACGGCGACGCTTACCGAGATGAGCTGTTCCGCCGCTGGACCGGCTTGCTGAGTTATCGTTATATCGGCCGCAAACATTCGTCGATGAACTTCGGGGAGACCGACGACACCGTCACCATCCGCCGCGAT
>JBEKNM010000018.1:0-18610 GCA_049522835.1 Mycobacterium sp. | reverse complement strand
GCCGTGCGTACCCGGCGCGCCGAGCGCGGGCTGCAGGTCGTCGGTGGCCGCGGCTCCGGTGCGGTGATGGTGCTGGCCGGCCCTCCCGGCGTCGGCAAGACGTCGCTGGGTGAGAGTGTGGCCCGTGCGCTGGGCCGCAAGTTCGTGCGCGTCGCCCTGGGCGGTGTGCGCGACGAGGCCGAGATCCGCGGGCACCGGCGCACCTACGTTGGCGCACTGCCGGGTCGGATCGTGCGCGCGATCGGCGAGGCGGGATCGATGAATCCCGTTGTGCTGCTGGACGAGATCGACAAGGTCGGTTCCGACTACCGCGGCGACCCGAGCGCGGCACTGCTCGAGGTGCTGGACCCGGCGCAGAACCACACGTTCCGCGATCACTACCTGGATCTGGATCTGGACCTGTCTGATGTGGTGTTCTTGGCCACTGCCAACGTGATCGAGAACATCCCGTCGGCGTTGCTGGACCGCATGGAGCTGGTGCAGCTCGACGGTTACACGGAAGACGACAAGGTCGCCATCGCCCGTGACTACCTGCTGCCCCGGCAACGGGAGCGGGCGGCGCTGAGCGACGACGAGGTGACCGTCACCGACGCCGCGCTACACAAGATCGCCGCCGACTACACCCGCGAGCCTGGTGTGCGGCAGTTCGAACGGCTGCTGGCCAAGGCGCTGCGCAAGGTGACGACCAAGCTGGCCTCCAAACAGGGCGAGCTCCGTGGCCCGAAGACCATCGACGAGCCCGATCTGGTCGGTTACCTCGGCCGGCCGCGGTTCACCCCGGAGTCGGCCGAACGCACCGCGGTGCCCGGCGTGGCCACCGGCCTGGCCGTGACAGGCCTGGGCGGTGATGTCCTCTACATCGAGGCTGGGGCTACCGACGGCGAACCGGGTTTGCAGCTGACGGGTCAGTTGGGCGACGTCATGAAAGAATCGGCGCAGATCGCACTGTCCTACGTGCGCTCGCACGCCGAGCAACTCGGCGTCGACCCCAAGGCGCTGGACCGACGCATCCACGTGCACGTACCTGCGGGCGCGGTGCCCAAAGACGGCCCGTCGGCAGGTGTCACCATGGTGACCGCGTTGGTGTCGATGGCCACCGGACGCCAGGTGCGCGCCGATGTCGGGATGACCGGTGAGGTCACCCTGAACGGCCGGGTGTTGCCGATCGGCGGCGTCAAGCAGAAGCTGCTCGCCGCCCAACGCGCTGGCTTGTCGACGGTTTTCATCCCGTCGCGCAACGAGCCGGATTTGGATGACGTGCCGGCCGAAGTGCTCGACGCGTTGACCGTCAAACCGATGACGGACGTCGCCGAGATCGTCGCGCAGGCGCTGGAACCGGCGGCTGAGACCGCGACAGCGGCCGCTTGACCCTAACGTTCGGCGCCGAACGTGACCCAGCATTTACGCTGCGCCACGTTCGGCGTTGAATAGAGTCGTGAGCCTGAAACGACAGCTAGTCCATGGCATGCAACGGCTGGTCGTCAATCCGATCGGCCGGCAATTGCCGGTGACCATGCTCGAAACCACCGGCCGTAAATCCGGACAACCGCGGCACACCGCCGTAGGCGGGAAGGTGGTCGACAACCAGTTCTGGATGGTCTCCGAACATGGCGACCATTCCGACTATGTCCGCAACATCAAAGCCAACCCGGCCGTACGGCTGCGGATCAATGGCCAGTGGCGCAGCGCGACCGCCCATCTGCTGCCCGATGATGACTCGCTACAACGATTGCGCAACCTGCCCCGGCTCAACAGCGGGGTTGTTCGCGTGATGGCGACCGACCTGCTGACCGTTTCGAGTGGATCTGGACTGAGACCGCGGCGGGTAACCGGCATTAGGGTCGCCGCATGGCCTATGACGAAGACCTGGCCAACCGGATCCGCGAACTTGTTGGCTGCGAGCAGGGCATCGAGGAGAAACGCATGTTCGGCGGCCTCGCGTTCCTGATCAACGGCAACATGTCGGTGGCCGCCAGCGGCAACGGCGGGCTGATGGTGCGGGTGCCGCCGGAGGACACCGAAAAGCTGTTGGAACGCGCCCACGTGAGCCCGATGGTGATGGCCGGTCGCGAAACCCGGGGCTGGCTGCGCATCGACGCCGAGGGCCTCAAAACCAAACGTCAGCTTCAGGGTTGGGTTACCAAAAGCACCGGCTACGCGCGCAGCCTGCCGTCGAAATGATCTTGCGGGAACTTTGAGTTGAGCCGGCCCGAGTAGGCTGGGATTTGGACGACGGAATGGAGCAGAAATCATGCCAAGCTCGACCACATTCGTCATTGTTGGCGGCGGCCTTGCTGGAGCCAAAGCAGTAGAGGCCCTGCGTGACAGTAACTTCGACGGTCAGATCATTCTTTTCGCCGACGAGGAATACCTGCCCTACGAGCGTCCCCCGCTTTCCAAGGAATATCTGGCCGGGAAGAAATCACTCGCAGATTTCACAGTCCAAAACTCCGACTGGTACCGCGACCATGACGTCGACCTGAGACTGCACTCGCGAGTGTCGTCCCTGGACCCTGCCGCCCACACCGTCGGGCTTCCCGACGACACCGTGGTGCACTACGACAAGCTGCTGCTGGCGACGGGATCGGCGTCCAAACGGCCACCAATACCTGGATCCGACGCAGCCGGAGTCCACTATCTGCGCACCTACGACGACGCTGCGGCACTGAATTCTGTTCTGACCGAAGGAGCTGCGCTGGCCGTGGTGGGGGCCGGGTGGATCGGCCTGGAGGTTGCTGCCGGTGCGCGCCAGCGCGGCGTCAACGTCACCGTCGTGGAGACGGCCAAACAACCGCTGTTGGCCGCTCTGGGCGAAACCGTCGGTGAAGTGTTTGCCAATCTGCATCGCGATCATGGGGTGGACTTAAGACTGGAGACGCAGGTCGAGGAGATCACTACGGCCGACGGCAAGGCGACCGGGCTGAAAATGCGCGATGGGTCGACGGTTTCCGCTGACGCTGTGCTGGTTGCCGTGGGCGCCAAGCCGAACGTCGAACTCGCCGAACGGGCCGGACTGTCTATGGGCGATGGCGGCGTGCTGGTGGACGCTTCGCTGCGCACCAGCGATCCGGACATCTACGCGGTCGGCGATATCGCCGCGGCCGAGAACCCGCTGTTCAATACCCGGATCCGCACCGAGCACTGGGCGAATGCGCTCAAGCAGCCTGCGGTGGCGGCCGCCGGAATGCTCGGCAAGCCAGGCGAATACGATGAGTTGCCCTATTTCTTCACCGATCAGTACGACCTTGGCATGGAGTACGTGGGGCACGCACCCAGCTTTGAGCGGGTGGTGTTCCGCGGCGACATTTCCGGCCGCGAATTCGTCGCGTTCTGGCTCGACGGCGACAGCCGGGTGTTGGCGGGGATGAACGTCAATATTTGGGACGTGCTCGACGACGTCAAAGCCTTGATCCGGTCAAGGACTCCGGTCGACGCTGACAAGCTGGCCGACCCACAGGCACCGCTTGCGGATCTGGTGAGCTGACCGTCAGTCAGCTCCGGGTTGCGAGCTGGAGTAATGAGGGCGCCCGTGCACGGGCACCCAATTCTTGTCGATGACGTCGGGCGGGCGCTGTCCTTGCAAGCGTTCCCGCTCGGCGCGGCGGCGCTTGATCCGCAACCGGGCGTCGGCCGGCATGGTGAGCAGTTCGTCGCACGTCAGGTAGTACACATCGTCGACGACATCGATGAGATCCGTCGCGACCCATCGAGAGCCTAATTCGCGCAAGGTCATCCGAAGCTCATGAGTGAACCACATGGTGGTGTCGTGGGCCAGTTCCCGCGAACCGCGGGCGTCGTCATCCAGCCGCCGCGCAGGTGCTACTGCGGGCTCGGTGAGTGCCGCAGCGGCCGTAGCGGCTGCCGTCAACAGCATCACCGGATCGTCACTGAACGTGGAGCTGGCCAACTCAGCTTCACCGGGCCCGCGGTGCCCAATGCGGGCGACAGCGTCATCGAGGGCGCCGGCGGTGTTGGGAGACAACGCGCGGACACTGGCCAGGTTGCCTTCCCAAGCCAGCGCGCAAAGGGGCGGGTCACTGCGCAAAAGCGTTGCCAGCGCACCGGTCTCTGCACTCATACGGCTGCTTTCCGTGAGCACGCCCAACCCGGAGACGCTGGACCCCTCCTTGGTTCGCGCCGGAGCCACCGCTGCGACGCCGGTGTCGATCAGCCACAGCGCCGTCAGGATCCAGCCTTGATGAATCCGATCTCGCAGCAGCCGAACACGAACCGCCAGGAAGGCGTCCGGCAGCGAGGTCAGCTGCGCCGCATCCAGGTGCTCTGCCTGTGCCGCGGCGCGATATGCCCGCGTATTGGCCCGCAGATGACGCAACAGGGCCGCCGATCGCACCGCGACCACGGCTTTGGCGGCCGATCCCAGCGCACCGCTGGTCAGCTGAGGCCGACCGAACGGCAAAAGGGCCCCGACGTCGGACTGCCCGCCCAGGGCGCGCTCGGCGACGGCCTGCTGGTCCCAGCCGGGCAACTGGCTGGCGGCGACGACGCTGGTTGACACCCCGATGTAGGGGCGATGACCGAACACCGCGACGGCCCTGCTCCCCCATTCGTCGTTGATCACGCCGCCAAGTGCAAGCACCTGACCCAGTGCCCGACTGGCTGTGCGCAGCCCGCTCATCTGGACGTCCAGCGTTATCGGAGTCAACGGTCCGGGCAGCGCCGCGGCGAGGCTGGTCGCGCCGAAGACCGGGAATCGCGGGTCGATTCGGTCGTCGAACTCGCCTTCCAGCCCATCTGGTGCCGCCGGCTCCAGCCCTTCGGACAGCCCCGACCGCGGAAGAACCTCCACCGGAAGCGCCAGTTGACCGCCATGGCTTTTCGCGCCCGCGGCACCGAGCCGGCGGCCGACCAGCCCACGACCGGTGTCGGCAACCGCCTCGACCGCGTGCCAGCCAAACTCGAACGCCCAATCCTCTTGTACTGCAGCGGTATCCATATCCGGAATCAACTGTGACCACCTGCGAACCCGATGCAGGCGGGAACGCGGATCAACGGTTCGCAGCAATCGCCACGCGGTGATCACATTGATGGTGTCCGGGGTGGCCAGGTCCACCACACCGGTGCGGTCGGTGTTCAGTGCCAAAACCAGGAAGCGGGCCAGGTCGTCGAGATGCAGCACCCGCATCGGCTGCGCCGAGACTTTGGTGCGCAGCAGCGTGGCCACTGTACGGCAAATCATCCAGTCCAGCTGTCGGCCGACCGGAGGCGCAATCCGGATGACCAAGGTCGGTCCCCAACTCGTGGACACCAGCTCCTCGGCCGCCCGATACAGGTCGGGCCGGCCTGCGGCTTGGGACACGAACAGCAGCCGGGCACCAGCCCGGGCAGCCGCGTGGGTTACGTGTACAACGCCTTCAATTCCGGCGCTGCCAGGTGCGGTGATGTCAACCGGGGCCAGGTGGATCACCGCGTCGGCGTCATCGGCCAGCTCTTGGAGGATGGGGTCGTTCAAGGACGCGCAAACAAAATCGACGTTGGGGTCCAGGCAGGCATGCGGGTGCGCAGCAACGCCGCTGACCGTGTGCCCGGCCGCGATCAGCTGCCGTGCGACCAAACGCCCGACTGTGCCGGTGGCGTCGGTAACCAGGATCTGCACCTGGGCTCACCTCCCCCATCGTCCACCCTCGACAATAGGCGCGTCGTCGTTACTTCCGCGACCGCTACTCCCCAAAAGGCGCTCTGACCAGGCGTAATGTGCCTGGTCGGTTACTGCAGCGTTGCGCTACCGTCTAGGGCGACGGCAACCTTGGCGCCGCCGATCTCCTCACGCACAGTTAACTCAGCCGGACCGGGATCGTCGATCACTGCCAACGTGCGCGACCCGTCGGGCGTGCGTACGGCCAGGAAAGCTTTCTCCGGTTGTCCGTCGCGGTTGAACGGCGTCGTCCATGCCTCGACTGTGCCGATACCTTCCCATTCAACTAGCCCATCTCGGGTGGGCTCTCGATCGACTGCCGATTGCATGTCTTCCCAACGGAATTCGGCCGGTGGGTGGGTGCTGTAGACACCGAAGCTGTGCTTGGTCAGGTAGCCGCCGTTGGCGGTGATCAAGGCACGTCGACCGGGATTGGCCACCAGCAGTTCGGCCATGGTGGCGATGGAATGCATGACGTAGTTGCTCCACGGGCCGCCCGCAAACGTCAATCCGCCGGTGACGGTCAGCGGACGGCCCGGGTCGTCGAGACCCAATCCCAGTTCGGCCGCCGCGACCTGAACGGCGGACGGAAAGCACGAGTACAGGTCGACGTAATCGACGTCGTCGATGCCCAGGCCGGCCAGCTCCAGCACCCGCGCGCCGGCAATGCGAATGGCCGTAGAACGGTGCAGCTCATCACGCTCGGCGATGGCGGGGGTGTCATGCGCGTCGGTGCCTGCGTGGGGGTAGACCCAGCTTTCGCTGGGAATCTGCAGGCGGATTGCCTGCTCGACAGATGTCAGGACCAACGCGGCGCCCTGATCAACCATGTTGTTGGAGTTCATCAACTTGGTGTACGGCCAGCTGATCATCCGGTTCTGCGGGCCGGGTTGCGCGATTTCCTCGGCGGTCACCGGTTTGCGGATCCACGCGTGCGGATTGTCGACCGCGACGGCGTTGAAGCGCCCCCACAGCTCGCCGATGCGCCTGAGGTGATCCTCGATTGATTCGCCGTTCGCGATGCGAATCGCCTGCTCGAACAGCGGATAGACGTAGGCCGGCCGGTCCAGCTTGATCCTGATCTCCGCATCACCGGCCATCGGGACGTCGTTGCCGCTGACTTCGGCCATCGGTACTGAATCGTCCTGAACCGTCCACCCGAGCTTGCTGCCTTTGGCCTTCAGCCCTCTCCTGGTGCGCCACGTTTCCGCACCGGCGAGCACCACGATGCCGGCCCGGCCCCGCCGAATGTCCAGGCAGGCTTGATTGACCAGCGACTGCGGCACGTTGCCACCGACCGGGCTGTAGAGCGTGGTGAATTGAGCGGCGCCGATCCGCCGGCCGAGTAGCAGCCCGGGATCCCGGTAGTGTGCCGACAGCACGTTGACCACGCGAATGGAGTCCACGGCCTCGAGAACCTGGGAATCCGCAGCTTGCCGCGCCGCGGCGGCCATCAAGTCGACCGGTTCGACCGACCGCATTTCCGGGTCGATTTCGTCGCGATGGTTGACCTGGCCCCAGCCGATCAACACGGGTGTCCTGGGGTCGACGGGCATAGCTTCGAACCTATCGTGGCGACGATGCGGGCCAGGCTGCGGGCGTCGAACGCGACGCCACAGTCACGTTCGGGCGCCAGCGTGACGCTGGCGTCACGCTGGGCGTTAGGCCGGGGCGGCAGCGGGCCCGAACAGCACGCGATCGGCAATCAGACGCTCGGTCTCCTCGGTGCTCATCCCGAGCGCTTTTCGGCAGATCTCACGGGTGTCCTGACCAGGCACTGGGGCCGGACGTCGCGGAGCCGGCGGGATGTGGCGATACGGCGCCGGACCCGTCTCCGCGGGCAGTGGACGGTCGATCAGGGGATGGACCATGTCGCGCAGCAGTTTTCGCTCGATCAGCTGCGGATCTTCGAGTATGTCCGGCGGCCGGTTCATCGGGCCGGCCGGAACTCCCGCAGACTGTAGCGCTTCGGCGGCTTGCACCGGGGTGCGGGTCCGGGTCCAAGCCGAGACGACTGCCACCAACTCACCGCGGTTGACCCAGCGCGACTCGCCGGTCGCGAAGCGCGGGTCGTCGGCCAATTCCGGACGACCTAAAACGGCTCTGACACACCGCCATTCGCTGTCGGACTGGATCGAGATGACACACCATTCATCGTCGCCTGCGCACGGGTACACCGCGTGCACGCTGGTGTCATCGCGGATCTCGCCGACTCCGGCCGCTAAAGCACCCTGGGTGACGTACAAGGTGTCCAGTTGATTGACGACGACCTCAGCCTGGGAGATATGCACGTGGGCTCCGTCGCCGGTTCGATAGCGGCGGATCAACGCCGCCAGTGCGGCGATGGCAGTGATTCGCCCGACCACGTGATCGGGAAAGATCGTCGTCGCGTCGTAGAAGGCATGCCGGGAGCCGTCGCTCGGAGCCTGTTCAGACGTCCATAGCCGGGTGACGCCGGTAGCGGCGCGGACCAACGGACCGTAGCCCATCTGCTTGCTCCACGGTCCCCTGTTGCCGAATGCGCTGCTCCCTGCGAGCACGATGCGCGGGTTGATGGCGTGCAGCGAGTCGTAGGAAAACCCAAGTGCAGTAAGGGTTCCCGGTTTGAAGTTAGCGAAGACCGCGTCGGATTGCGTCACCAGGCGGCAGAAGATCTCCTTGCCCTGCGCGCTGCGCAGATCCAAACCGAACCCGAGTTGATTGCGGTGTGTCCAGGCAAACGATTCACTCATCGCATCGCCAGCACGAGCCTGCCGTAGTCCGTCCGGGTACTCCGCACTTTCGACTTTGATCACCTCGGCGCCCAGGTCGCCGAACAGCCGGCTCAGCTCGCCACCGGCGACGATGACGCCGAGATCCAGGATCCGCAGGCCGGCAAACGGATAGTCGCCGACCTTGCCTGGCGGCGCCGCTGCCACTGCCGGATCAGCGCGCCAGCGGGGCTGGTCCTGTCCGGCGGCGGGGGCCGGTGTGCGGAAACCGGCGCGGTGCCCGTCGACAACGAAGTATCCAGTGGGCACATCTGCGTGCACGCCCGGGACGAGTTCGGCATTGGTGATAGCGCCCACCGCCCGGAAATGCTCGGAGGTAAGGATCCCGGACGGCGTAAGTACCGCGGCGATCGGCACGCCGTGTGCCTGCCCGGCGGTCACCAAATCGTTCATCGTCTGGTCGGCGAATGACGTCTGGATCCACAGGCTGATCTCGGGCCACGCGGCGAACCGGGTGCCGAGCATGTCGTACTTCGGGTCTTGAAACTCTCCCGGCTCCCCCAGCCAACGCCGCAGGCCGCGCCACTGCCGCGGCGTCAACACGCACAACCGGACGTAGCCGTCTTTGCACGGATAGATCGGGTAGGCGTCCTGGTTCTTGGGGCGCCCCCGCCATTGCCCTGCGCCGCGCTGGCCGGCAGCGGCTTGACCGTGTGACCCGAACGCCGGGTCAAGTGCCATGACAACGGCGTCGAAGCGAGAAAAATCGATGTAATCGCCTGTGCTGCAACGTAATTTGTTGTAGTAAGCGGCGAGCGCAGCCCAGGCCGCCTGCACGGCGGCGGTTGCCGAAGCGATACCGTCCGGCGGCAACACCGGGGTCCCGGTGGCGGGGCCCGATCGAGACAGCGAGCTGCACATCGCGTACAACACGGGATCGGTCGCGCGCCACGACGACCGCGGACCCGTCGCACCGAAGTCGGTGACAGAAAGTGCGACCAGGTGCTCGTAGTTATCGGCCAACTCCGCACACGAGGTCCCGAAAGCGGCGGCTTGCCTCCCACCGCCGCCGTCGACGACGATGTCGGCGCTCTCGACGAGTTCGAAGAAGCGCCGGCGGTCGTCCTCGTCGAGCGGGTTCAGCACCGTGCTGCGCTTGTTTGCGTTATGCACGGCGAATGGGATACTCGCGCCGGCCAGAGTTGGCAGCGCGTCGCGCCCAGGATTTCCGCCCGGAGGCTCGAGTTTGAGAACATCGGCACCCAGGTCGGCGAACAGGCGGGTCACCGCGTCGGTGTCGCCATCAGATAAGTCTAGGACGCGCAAGGCGTCGAGCAACCCGTCGGTCACGTGCATACCGTACCTGCTGGGGCAGTTGATCAAGGCCGGCAAGAACTTTGAGTGGTGTTTTGGCTATCGTCACAGGCCGACCCACGCAGCTTGCCCGAGCGGATGGAGAATTTCGACGAATGAGTGCGCACTTGAGCTACGTCGAAGCCGTGATCGTGGGTGCTGCCCAGGGGATCACCGAACTGTTCCCGGTCTCCAGCCTGGGGCACTCGGTGTTGGTGCCGGCACTGATTGGCGGGCAGTGGGCTCAAGACTTGAACGTCTCCGCACCCCAATCGCCCTACCTGGCCTTCATCGTCGGGCTACATGTCGCCACCGCCGCCGCCTTGCTGGTGTTCTTCTGGCGTGACTGGCTGGGTATCGTCGCCGGCTTCGTCTCCTCGGTGCGTTATCGCCGAATTCAGACTTCCGGCGAGCGTTTGGCGTGGCTGATCGTGGCGGCTACCGTCCCGGTGGGCTTGGCGGGACTGTTCCTGGAAAAGCTATTCCGTACCACGCTGGGCAAACCCGTTCCGGCGGCCGCATTCCTGATCCTCAACGGCATCGCCCTGTACGCGGCCGAGGTCCTCCGCCGCCGTACCGGTCCCCCGGACCCGTCGACCCCAGCCGACGATCAATCCACACACAGCGGCGAGGCAATCGACGATAGGCTCGCCCAACTGCCCATGACCCGGGGTGTGTTGATCGGCTCCGCTCAAATCCTGGCGCTGCTGCCGGGTATCAGCCGCTCCGGCATCGCCATCGTGGCCGGCCTGTGGCGCGGCCTGTCCCACGAAGACGCCGCCCGCTTCTCGTTCTTGCTGGCGACGCCGATAATTTTGGCCGCTGGGGTATACAAAATCCCAGAGCTGTTCGGGCCACTGGGAGCCGGGATCGGCGGCCAGGTTGTGGCCGGCAGCATCGCCTCGTTTGTTTGCGCCTACCTCGCCGTCCGTTATCTCACCCGGTACTTTGAAACCCGCACCCTGACACCATTCGCCATCTACTGCGCCCTGGCCGGGGCCGCCAGCCTGGCCTGGCTCACCTTGCGCTGAATCCCGAGGATTAGACAGGGGTACGTCGATAGCGCACTTCTGGTGCTGGCACATTGCCGTAAGTCGCCGTCTGGCGCGTCCCGTCGAACCCCCACCCGTCGCGTTCGTAGAACCGCCGGGCCCAGACATTGTTGTCCAGCACCCACAGCGAAGCTCCCGCGACGCCGACTCCGCGCAGCCGGTCCCGGGCGGCGGTTATCAGCAAACGCCCAACCCCGGTACGCATGTATGCGGGATCGACGTAAATCGCCATCAGCTCACCGAAATTCGATAAATCTTTGTCCCGACACAGACCAGTGGTCGCCAAGCCGCAGATGGTCGAGCCGTCGACCGCGACCAGGGTAGACGGCAGTGCAAGCCCCATCCGGCCAAAGGTGTACCTGCCCGCCCAGACCTCGGGCGTCAGACTGTCGAGGTATTCCTGCGCGATAAGCCCCCGATATGCCGACTGCCAGGACCGAACCTGCACTCGGGCCACGGCGTGGGAATCCGCTGGGACGGCCGCCCGCAACTCCATCGTTGCAGTATCGGCGCCCTCCGCCGACGGCACCACCGCGGCAGTGCGTGGCGATGATTATTGCCGGTTATTGCGCAGCTTGAGGACAAGTGATGTGCTTACCGAATCGCGTAGTTGACGCCTGTTAAGGACCCGGAGGACGAGTAGGCGCCGTCAACTTGAGCCCAGCTACCCTGGACTGGGTGGCGAGCGTTTTGTCGGTCAACTTGGCTCGTGTCCGAGCGAATCCTGACCCGCGCGCGCAGTCGAAGTCGACGGGCATCGACAAAGTGGCGGCACCTGAAGCGGTCATGGTGCGAGCACCGGGGTCAATGCATGGTGGCCTCGGCAGCGGACTAGTCGGTGACACCATCGGCAATCAGAAACTCCATGGCGGTGACGACCAGGCCGTCTACGCCTATGCGCGAGAAGACCTCGATGCATGGGAAATTCAACTCGAGCAGAAACTGACCAACGGAATGTTCGGCGAGAACCTGACCACCTCGGGCATCGATGTGACTCAGGCGCGGATCGGTGAACGCTGGCGCATCGGCACCGACGGCTTGGTACTCGAAGTCTCCGCGCCCCGGACGCCGTGCCGCACTTTTGCGGCATTCTTGGATTTGGACAAGTGGATCAAAACGTTCACTCAGGCGGGCAAACCCGGCGCCTACCTACGGGTGATCTCGCCCGGAGCAGTGCGCGCTGGGGACGCGATCACGATCGATTACCGCCCCGATCACGACGTGAGCGTCGGGCTGGTCTTCCGCGCCCGAATGTCTGAACCGGAGCTGCTTCCGCAACTGTTGGTGGCCGACGCGCTCTCGGCAGAGCTCGAGGCATACGCGCGCCGCCGGGTTGCGTCGAACGGCGGCTAAGCCCGAGGTCAGCGGACGGTCGCCCGCCGGCAGGTAGACTCGCGGAACAATGCCTGACCACGCCGCGACGACTTTGGCCGCCTTGGACGCCTCGGACGCCCCCGAACCTCATCCGCTGGTGTCGCAACTTTCCGCGCTGCACCAGTTCCGGATCCAGGTCGACGTCGCCGTGGTCGTCATGGTGCTGGTGCTGACCAACCTGATCGCGCACTTCACCACGCCTTGGGCGAGCGTCGCCACCGTCCCAGCTGCCGCCGTGGGGCTGGTGATCCTGATGCGGGCCAACGGTCTGGACTGGACCGACCTCGGCCTGGGCCGCGAACATTGGAAGTCCGGGCTAGGTTATGCGCTGGCCGCCGTGGCTGTCGTGGGGTCGGTGATCGCGGTGGGCGTGCTGCTGCCGATGACCCGGCCGATGTTCATGAACAATCACTACGCGACGATCTCCGGCGCGCTGATCGCCTCGATGGTCGTCATTCCGCTGCAAACTGTGATCCCCGAGGAGCTGGCCTTCCGCGGTGTGCTGCATGGCGCGCTGAATCGGGCCTGGGGATTTCGCGGCGTCGCGTTGGGGGGTTCGCTGCTGTTCGGTCTTTGGCATGTCGCCACGTCGTTGGGGCTGACGAGCAGCAATGTCGGCTTTACCCGGCTGTTCGGCGGTGGGATCGTCGGGGTGCTGGCCGGGGTGACTTTGGCGGTATTGGCCACCGGGGCGGCCGGGTTCGTCTTCAGCTGGCTGCGCCGACGCAGCGGTAGCCTGATCGCCCCGATTGCGCTGCATTGGTCACTGAACGGACTGGGCGCCCTGGCCGCCGCGCTGGTCTGGCACCTATCAGCCTGAGGTCAGACGAGCAGGACCGCGGCCCCGGCGATCCGGCCGGCGCTCAGATCGGTCAGTGCTCGATCGGCTTGTTCGAGGGGGTATTCCGGCGTGGTCACCTCAATGTGATGCCGGCCCGCGAAGTCGAGAAACGCTCGTGCGTCGGCCCGGGTGTTCGACGTGACCGAGCGGACCTGGCGCTCCTGAAACAAGTGACGCTGATAGTTCAGGCTTGGGATATCAGACAGATGTATTCCGGCGATCGCCAAGGTGCCGCCACGGTCGAGCGCCTCGCACGCGGGCAGCACCAGATCACCGACCGGGGCGAACAGGATCGCGGCATCCAGCGGCACCGGCGGCGGATCAGCAGCGCCTTGAGCCGACGCGGCGCCAAGTTTCAGCGCCAACTCCTGCGCCCGGACGCCGCGGGTCATCACGTGGACCTCGGCACCTTGGGCCAACGCAACCTGAGCGGTGATGTGGGCGCTGCCGCCAAATCCGTAGATACCAAGTCGGCCACCAGGCGGTAACTCGGCGCGCAGCAGCGAACGGTAGCCGATGATGCCCGCGCACAACAACGGCGCAAGCTCGCTGTCGCTGTACCCGCTGGGCAGGTGATGCGCGAAAGCCGCAGGGACCGTGGCGAATTCGGCGTATCCACCGTCGGCGTCCCAGCCGGTGTAGCGCGACTTCGGGCACAGGTTCTCATCGCCCCGCCGGCAGTATTTGCACACACCGCAGGTGTGACGCAGCCAGGCGATACCCACCCGATCCCCTACAGCGAACTCGTCACCGGCCTCAGCGCCCACCTCAACGACCTCCCCAATCACTTCGTGGCCTGGAGTGACGCGGTCGCGGTGCACAGGGAGGTCACCCTCGGTGACGTGCAGGTCGGTGCGGCATACCCCGCATGCGCGCACGGCCACTAACAACTCGGAAGGGTCAGGCCGCGGCACCTCGGCTTTGACGTATTCGAGCGGGCCCGTGTCCATCGGGCCGGGCGCGCGCACCCGCCACGCGCTCATCGTAGTGGTGGTCGGGCGTGGAGCCATCACTCCATCATGCCGCAATTCGTCGTCGGCTAGCCGATCCACCAGGGACGCAACGGGTTAGGTCCTTCGCACCAAGCCGACGATCCAGAGCAAGAGCACAGAGCCCAGGACCGCAGTGAGCAGGGTGAAGAAGAAGCCGCCGGCTGCGGTGTCGACAAAGAAGCTCAGCAGGTAGCCGCCGATCAACGCGCCGATGATGCCGATCACAATGTTCAAGACGATGCCGGATCCGCCGCCTTTGACGATCTTGCCGGCGATCCAGCCCGCGATACCGCCGATGATGATGTAGCCGATCCAGCCGACGCTGGTCAGCGTCGTGGATCGGGCGAGGTATTCGGTAGCTGCCATGACGTCCATGCGGGTCTCCTTGAAATCGCCGGCAAAGCCCAGCTCAAATACCGGGCCGTACGTTCGGTATACCCCGTTTACGTCACGATATGAGTGTCGAATTAGCGAGCCGGCTAATCCGGGCCAAACCACCCCACAAGCAGATCAGGCCGGTACGGTCCGCTGTTGCGTCGGTGCAGCAGCAGGAGTCATTTCGCCGGCAGGTGCCTGGCCCGGTGCCGGTGCCGGTGCCGGGACACCCGGGACCGGTGGTGGCGCGCCAGGTGCCGGTGGTGGTGCCGGCGCACCTGGAGCCGGTGGTGGCGCGCCCGGTGCCGGTGGTGGGGCACCCGGGACCGGCGCGGAGGCCGGCGGTGCTGCCGGGGCTGTCCAGGGCTGGATCGACTCGGCCAGCGCTTTCGCCGCGCCCTTGTCCACCGCGTCATTCGAGGTACCGAGCCACACCACAAACCAACGCTGTGGGGGTCCGGCGCTGGACGTGGTTGCCGCGGGCGAGCCGATTACACCTGTCCAGATCTGACCGTTCGGCTTGGCCGGATCGCTGAATTTGACCTCGTAGTACGACGCGCTTCCAGTCAACCCATTGGCGTTGAGCGGGGTTGTCTCCTGGTTGATTCGCGTGCCGGGATAAGGCATGAAGAACTCACCCATGTCCGAGCCGAGCCGGACTGCGGCTTTGTCGTTGGTGGCCTCGGCACTGGCGTAAAGCTTTTGATCGAGGCGCCCCAGCACAATGCGCGTGTCGTTGGCAACTGGTGGAGGCTGCCCCGGCGCGGGCGGCTGCCCGGTCGATTTGCTGAGCAACTCCGAGCCGTAGTCCAGGTGGGACGCGTCTGACTCGACCCAACCGCCGGGAAGGATGAAGCTGAATCCGCCGACGGCGTTGGTAATCCGGCCGGCGTTAGGGTCCACCACTGGTGGGGGCGGTGCGTTCGGATCGACCGGCGGTGGCGGCGGCGCATTGGGGTCGCCCGGCGGGGGTGGTGGCAATCCAGGTGCGCCCGGAGGCGGTGCGGCCGGGGAATTCCCTGGTGCCGGCGGGGCCGCAGCCGTAGTTGGCGGGACCGGGGTCGGAGTCTCGGGATCGGCGTTCGAGGTCGCCGGCAACGCGATGGCTACGAAGCTGGCACTGGTCGCCGAGGCAATCGCCAGCACCGCCCAAAGTCCTCTGCGACGCGTCGAATTCGGGTCCACCTGATCCATGGCGACGAACCTACCGTGTTACGGCTGTGACGCAAGGATGCCTTGCTGACTGCATGTTGCGGTTTTTCTTGCGCGTCTGCGCAGACCGCCGGCGTAAAGACAGGACGGGACGAGACCACTCACGAATGGGCGTGTCGGGGCGGCGCCGGGTACAGCGCCACCTCATGAGCTTTGATGCTGAACCACACGCGCTCTCCGGGCGTCAGCCGCAGCTCCGCGGCCGCGTCGGCGGTGATCTGCGCGGCTAAGCCAGGTGCGCCACCAGGCTGCTGCTGGCCGCGCACCTGGACCGCGGAGCCGCGGGTATCCAGCTCGGCCACGGTCACCTCGACGGTATTGCGCGGGCTGCCGTGCGGCGGGTCTCGGTACACTGCCACCGCGGTGGGTGCAAACACCGCGATTGCCTCTTGCCCTGCGGAAACCACCGTGCCGACCTTCTCAGCCGGGGCGCCGTACAGGTGGGCGCCAGACCGGGTGTGCAGAGAGCCGTCGGCGCCGATGGTCCCGTTGACCAGGTTGACGCCCGCAATGCGCGCCCCGAAATGACTGCGCGGCGCGGTGAGCAGGTCGGCGACTGGGCCCATCTCGGCGATCTTGCCTGACTCGAGCACCAGCACTCTATCGGCCAATGTGAACACGTCCAGCAGCTCGTGGGTTATCAGGATCACCGCGCAGCCGCTGCGGGTGACCACCGTGCGCAGCATCGCGCGGATGGCGGCGGCCGCTGCCACGTCGAGCCCGGTCAACGGTTCGTCGAGTAGCAGCACATCGGGTTCGGCCGCCAACGCCCGCGCGATGGCCACCCGTTGGGCTTGACCGCCGGACAGCTGGCGCGGTTTACGGTCGGCGAACTGCTCCGCGCCCACCTCACGCAACCAGCGCAGCGCCTTTGACTTTTCTTGGGCCTTCTGCCGTGTGCATGCGGACCCGAAGATGCGGAACATCTTGTGTCGGCTGTGCGGCCCGAAAGCCACGTTGGCGGCGGCGCTCATGTGCGGGAACAGCAAGGGGTCCTGCAGGAGCAGCCCAACCCGGCGGTCGTGCGTCGCCACGTCCACCCCGGCCGTGGTGTCGGTCAGCACTCGGTCCCCCAAGCGCACCAGACCCTCGTCGGGCCGAACCAGGCCGGCGATGACGTGCAGGGCCGTGGACTTGCCCGCTCCGTTCGGTCCGAGCACGGCGAGCACTTCGCCGGCGGACACCGAGAACTCCACGTCCAGCTGGCGGTCCGTCACGACCGCGCGAAGCTGCAACTCGCTCATTGCCGGCTACCTCGCATCGGGCCCGGTCAGCCTGCGAGCACCCAGACCGAGCACCACCAGCGCCGCCACCACTACGAGCAGGATCGACAGCGCCACAGCCGCGTTCGCGTCGGTCACCCGCTGCAGGTAGATCTCCAGCGGCAGCGTCCGGGTGACGCCTTCTCGAGAACCGGCGAAGGTCAGCGTCGCGCCGAACTCCCCCAGTGAGCGGGCGAACGCCAGTACCGCTCCCGACACCAACCCCGGCAGCAGCAGCGGCAGGGTGACTCGCCACCACACCGTGCTGGGCCGCGCCCCGAGCGTCGCGGCCACCACCTCGTAGTCGGCTCCTGCGGTACGGGCGGCCCCTTCCAGCGAAATCACCAGAAACGGCAACGAGACGAAGGTCTGCGCCAACACCACGGCGGTGGTGCTGAACGCGATGGTGACACCAGCAGCCTCGAGATAGCGCCCGATCAATCCGAGCCGGCCGAACGCGTACAGCAACGCGATGCCTCCCACCACCGGGGGCAACACCAGCGGCAGCAGGATCAACGGGCGCAGCAACCGCACCAGCCGCGCCGTGCTGCGGGCCAGCACCAGCGCCATCGGCACTCCCAGCAACACGCACAGCCCGGTGCTGGCGGCAGCGGTCTTCAGACTCAGCAGCAGCGCGGTCTTCGACGAGGAGCTGGTGATCAGCGACCAGAAATTCGGCCAATCAACCTTGACCGCGATCGCCAACAGCGGCAACACCACGAAGATGGTCCCCGCGGCGGCGGGGACATACACCCAGCGGGGCAGATCCGTAGGCCGGTGCACGGTTGGTCGTCAGGGCTTAGCGAAGCCAGACTGAGCCAGGATTTTGTGCCCGGTATCAGATGTCACCAAGGCCACGAACTTTTGCGCCAGCGTTGGTTGCGGAGCCTTCTTCAGCACCGCAATGGGGTAGACGTTCACCGCGCCGGCGGCCTCGGGAAAGTTGACAGTCGCCACGTTGTCTCCGGCGCTGCGCGCGTCGGTGACATAGACCAGCGCGGCGTCCGCCTGTCCGCTGGTGACCTTGTTGAGCACGTCGGCCACGCTGGGTTCCTCGCTGACCGGGTTGAGCCGCACGCCGGTGCTGTCTTCGATGCGCTGGGTAGCCGATCCGCAGGGCACCGGCTTTTGGCATATCACCACGTTGAGCCCGGGCTTGTTGAGGTCGGCGAAGGATCCGAGTTTCTTCGGGTTGCCCGGTGCGGTGACGATGACCAAGGTGTTGGAGGCGAAGTTTGTCGGGTCGTCGGCCAGCAGCCCCGCCTTGGCGACCGTGTTCATCTGCGCGGTGTCTGCCGATGCGAAAACGTCGGCGCTCGCGCCCTGAGTCAACTGAGTCGCGAGCTCAGAGGAACCGGCGAACTCGAAATCGACGCTGCTGCCGGGATTGTCGGTTTTGAACTGCTCACTGAGCGCAGTGAAGGCCCGTTTTAGCGAGGCCGCGGCGAATACCGCAATCTTTCCGGTGGCCTGCGAAGGCTGGGAAGGCGATGACGAGGAGGGCGATTTCGAACTGCACGCCACCGAGCCCGCTAACAAGCCCGCTACCAGCATCGTCAATATCAAACAGCCCAGGACCCCGATCCGACGCATGGTGAAACCCTAGCCGTTCCGGCGCAGGAGCAGTGCACCGATCGCCTGGTCGTACGCGGCGCATACCGGTTGCAGAAGTGACGCCTGAATAGTTATGCAAATCGTCCGCGCGTCGTGGGCGCCAGAAATTTCGCCGAATAGCTACTGTCCAGTAACGTCTACCGAGATCGACGCCATAACACGCTGAGATCC
>JBEKNM010000017.1:0-18720 GCA_049522835.1 Mycobacterium sp. | reverse complement strand
AGAAGTCCGGCTCTAGCGAGAAGTCGACCACCAGTTCCACGCCGTCCAAAGCGACCACCTCAAGCTGACGGGTTATCCACAGAGGGATTTCTGACCGGCATGGTCAGCGCTGCGCTGCACATACCGTTGCGGCGTGGGGGAAACATCGCTGAATCCAACGGTATTGCGCCGGATATCAACGTCGTTGCGCCCGGATTGGACCCGGACCGTGCTGGCGCGGCGGGTCGCCGCAGCCGGGCTCGTCGTGTTGGCCGGCGTCGCGGAGCTGCGGTCGGATCCCGACGGCGATCTGGCCGAGGTGGTGGTCGCCGCGCGTGACCTAGCGCCTGGCGCCGCGCTGACGCCCGACGATGTCCGGATCGAAAGGCGTTCGGCCACAACGGTTCCTGACGGATCACAAGCTAACCTGAGCACAGTTGTCGGCTCGACACTGGCCAGCCCGACGCGGCGTGGCGAGGTGCTCACCGACGTCAGATTGCTGGGCAGCCGACTGGCCGAGTCGACGGCCGGGCCTGGCGCCCGCATTGTGCCGCTGCATCTGGCGGACAGCGCTCTGATCGATCTTGTTCGCGTCGGCGACGTCGTTGACGTCCTGGCGGCGCCGGGCACCGATTCGCGAGCCGATACCCAGGCAGCCACCAAAGTCGTCGCCACTGACGCGGTCGTGGTGCTCGTGTCGGCCAAGCCAAAAGTCCAGGATGCCGATAGCGACCGCGTAGTGTTGGTCGCGCTGCCGGCTCGTGTGGCGAACATGGTGGCAGGCTCGGCGCTGGGTCAGGCGGTAACCCTCACCCTGCACTGAGTACCTGGCCGTGGCTCGACACGTGATCTGCAGCAAACTCCGTCCGTTTGCTCAATCGATTTCCATCCGCGTACCAGGGCTCGGCAAGGCAGATAGGCGCAGAAAGGACATCCCTATGTTCAAAGGATTCAAAGAGTTTCTCTCGCGGGGCAATATCGTCGACCTGTCGACCGCCGTGGTCATCGGCACGGCGTTCACGGCGTTGGTCACCAAGTTCACCGAAAGCATCATCACGCCGTTGATCAACCGGGTCGGTGTCAACCAGCACTCCGATGTCAGCGTCTTGAAGATCGACATCGGCGGTGGTCAGACCATCGACTTCAACGTCCTGCTGTCGGCCGGGATCAACTTTTTCCTGGTTGCGTTCGTGGTGTACTTCCTGGTCGTGCTGCCGTACAACACGCTGCGCAAGCGCGGTGAGGTCGAGCAGGCCGACGACGCCCAAATCGTCCTGCTTAGCGAAATCCGCGACCTACTCGCCGAGACCAACGGATCCGCGTCTGGCAAACACGGTGGATCGACGACCCCCCCGCCCGACTATGGACCCCGCGCCGACGCAGAATCATAGTGATCCTAGATCGGTGGAACGGTCCGGCCCCAGTTCAGATTCAGATCTCCAGGCTCGACAGTTGCCCGATGATCTGGGCGGCGAGTGGATTCAGCGTCGCCATTCCGTCGCGCACCGCGTAACGGGAGCCGGCCAGGTTGACTACCAACGTGCTACCGGATACACCGGCGAGACCGCGCGACAATCCTGCGTCGGTGATTCCTGCGGAAAGTCCCGAGGCACGGATGGCTTCGGCGATCCCGAGGATTTCCCGATCCAGAATGTCGCGGGTGGCTTCCGGTGTGACATCGCGAGGCGTGACGCCGGTCCCGCCCACGGAGACCACCAGGTCCACGCCACCGATCACCGCGGTGTTCAGCGCGTTGCGGATCTCGACCTCATCAGCCGCGACCGCCACCACGCCGTCGACGACGAACCCCGCCTCGGTGAGCAGCTCGGTGACCAGTGGCCCACTGTGGTCCTCGTCCCCATGGGCGGTGCGGTCGTCGACGACGACGACCAGCGCCCGGCCGACTACCAACTCGGCACCCTTTTCCATGGGTGCAACCGTATATCCGAGCTCCGACAACGGCTCTTCGACTCTCATCACTGCTCCGCCTTGCCGAGGGTGACCTGCACGGTGCGGCTGCCGCCACCGGGGTCCTGGAAGGTCAGCGACACCTTGTCGCCGGGCGCTTTGGACCGGACGGCGGCAACGAGTGCGTCGGCACTGCTGATCGGGCGGTCGTCGACCTTGGTGACGACCACATTCTTAGGCACTCCGGCATTCGCGGCGGCACCGCCCTGCACGACGTCGACGACCTTGGCGCCCGGGGTGCCCTTGTCGCTGGTCACCTGTATGCCCAGCGAGGCATGCGACGCCTTGCCGGTAGCAATCAACTCATCAGCGATGCGCTTGGCTTGGTCAACCGGAATCGCAAAGCCGAGGCCGATCGAACCGCTCTGGGCATCGGGCGAATCAGCACCCAGGGTGGCGATCGCCGAGTTGACGCCGACCAGCTGACCGCTCATGTTGACCAGCGCTCCACCGGAGTTACCCGGGTTGATAGCGGCATCGGTCTGAATCGCGTCCAGCACCGTGTTCTGGTTGCCCGCCTCGCCGGTCGTGGACACCGGTCGGTTCAGACTGCTGACGATTCCAGTGGTCACGGTGCCCGCCAGACCCAGCGGTGACCCGATCGCCACCACCGACTGGCCGACACGCAGGTCCGACGAGGAGCCCATGGAAATGGGGGTGAGCCCGGAAACGCCCTGCACCCGAATCACGGCGATATCGCTCGTGGGATCGGCACCGACCACAGTGAACGTTGCGGTGCGGCCGTCGGAGAAGGTCACTGTTGTCTTCGGGGCCGGGTTATTTCCACCGCTGGCAGGGGGGTTACTACCACCGCCACCGCCGGCAGGCGGTTTACCCGAGGCGGGCGCCGCGGTCGCGATGACGTGGTTGTTGGTCAGAACCAGCCCGTCGGCGGACAGGATGATGCCGGAGCCCTCCTCGGACTGATGACCCAGATCCGTCTCGAGCATGACCACACTGGGCACCACCTTGGCGGCGACCTGTTCGACGCTGCCGGTCGGCATGTTCGCGGCCGAGACGCTGGGAGCCGCTCCCGCAAGGAGCCCGCCGCCGTCGCCGCCAGAGGCGTGCATGCCCAGCTCGACGACAGTTGCCGCGGCACCGCCGATACCGGCCGATACCACCGCAATCGCCAGCGCGCCCACGGCCAACGCACCTGCGCGAGGACGTCTTTGGCGTGCCGGACCTGGCGGGGGAGGCATCGGCGGAAGCATCCCGGGCACCGGACCCGCCCCGGCTCCCCCCGGTATCGGACCGGGCCCGGTTCCGACCGGTATCCGACCCTGCGCGGTGCCCCCGGGTATCGGACCCGCCCCGGTGCCACTGAACGGCTCGTAGGGCTGACGGTACGGCGCCTGCCCTGGCTGCGACTGGCGATAGCGCCAGTCGAACTGTTGGTTGTATGGGTGCTGCTGCCCCTGGGCATAGGCGGGGGGCACAGGCTGATTAGGCGCGGTGTATCCCGGCTGCTGCGGCGGTGGCGAATAACTCGGGTGATTCGTCATGTCGCTACGTCGTTCTTCCTCTATTTCGGCGTGTGTTGGCTCGATCGGCGTCGATTTCCAACAGTAACTGCAGAGCTACCTTGCCCGCGCGGACTGAGAGTCCACTGAGATAACGTTCGTCTTATCCCGAGAGTTCGCGCCGTTTCCTGCCAACTTAGCGGCAGAGTCGGTCTTGGGTTCTGCTTTGGAGGTCTTGGAGGTCTTGAAATTCTCCATAGCCTCGGTGTCGGGCGCCGACGAATACGTCCCCATCGGCATGGGCCGGCCGGGAAGCAGGACGTACATCGACGTTCCCGGCGGCTGACCTCCCGGAACGGTGTCTTCAACGCGAAGCAGCCCACCGTGGTTGAGCACCACCTGTTTGACGATCGCCAGGCCCAGTCCCGAACCTGGCAGTGCCCGCGCCGTCGTCGATCGGTAGAACCGTTCGAACACCAGACGGCGCTCGTGCAGCGGAATCCCCGGGCCACGGTCGGAAACCACCAGCTCAGCGTGCGACGGGTCGAGTTGCCTCATCCGCACGCCGACATGGCCGCCGGGCGGGCTCCACTTGGCCGCGTTGTCCATCAGGTTCAGCGCCGCGCGGGAGAGCCCGGTGGCGTCGCCGTATACCTGCCAGGGAATCACCTCGATGTCGAAATGAATATCGTTGCGCCGCCGCCTGACTCGCTCCAGGCTGCGCTCAACGACCTCAGACATATCAACTGGCTCATGCACAACCTGGCCGGCGTCGTCCCTGGTGAGGTCTACCAAATCGCCTACCAGCGTCGACAATTCCTCGATCTGGGCGAGCACATCGGCACGCAGGTCGACCATCTCCTGCTCCGGTAGCCGCGGCGCTCCGGGTTCCATCGACGCCATCAGCAATTCAACGTTGGTGCGCAGCGACGTCAGCGGGGTACGCAATTCATGTCCGGCGTCGGTGACCAGCCGCGCCTGCCGTTCCCGAGACTCGGCCAGCGCCCGCAGCATCAAGTTGAATGCCTCAGTGAGCCTCGCCAATTCGTCACTGCCGAACACCGGGATGGGCCGCAGGTCGTTGGTACGCGCCACCCGCTCGGCCGCTTCGGTCAGCCGACCCACCGGACGCAGCCCGGCCCGGGTGACCATCCCTCCGGCCACCGCGGCGACCGCGACACCGATGCCACCGACCATCAGCAGCACCCAACGCAGTTTGGTCATCACCGCTTCGGTGGGCTTCAGACTCTTGGAGATCAGCAGCGAACTGCCGTTGGTCAGGTGAATGGCAAGGATTCGTTGATCCGACGCGGTGCGCCGCGACATGAACAATTCGCCTCGGATGACGGCCTTCTCAGCCGATCCGACCGGCAGCGTCTGGCCGGGTTGCTGGGCGGTGTAGATCGAGTGGCCCGGGTTCACCAGCATCGCGTTGACATCCGAATAGGCGGTGCCCTCGATGGCCTTTCCGGGATCGGCGGCCAGCGACCCACTGGCGATGAGCAGCTGCGCGCGGCTCTGCAATTGGTTGTCGATATCGCTGTAGAGCGCCGCCGAAATCACCGCGTAGACAGCGAACGACATCAAGACCACGACCATCGCCACCATCGACATCGCCAGCAGCATTACCCGCCACCGCAGGGACAACGAACTCGGAGCTCGCAGCGGTGCGCGCCGACGCCGGTGGAACCAGATCATCGTTGGACCCGGATCATCAAGGCGGCGTCTCCCGAAGGACGTAACCGACTCCGCGCACCGTGTGGATCAGCCGCGGCTCACCATCGGCTTCGGTTTTGCGGCGCAGATACCCCACGTACACCTCAAGAGCATTACCCGAGGTGGGAAAGTCGAATCCCCACACCTCCTCGAGGATGCGGCTGCGGGTGAGGACTCGCCGCGGATTCGCGATCAGCATTTCCAGCAACGCGAATTCGGTACGGGTCAGGCTGATCCGGCGTTGCCCGCGGGTGACTTCCCGAGTCACCGGGTCCAGGCCCAGGTCAGAGAACATCATGGGCACCGATTCGGCGTCGTCATCGGGCTTGGTGCGACGCAGCAGCGCGCGCATCCGCGCCAACAGTTCTTCGAGAGCGAACGGCTTCGGCAGGTAGTCATCGGCGCCGGCGTCCAGGCCGGCGACCCGCTCAGAGACCGAGTCGCGGGCGGTGAGCACCAGGATCGGCAGGTCGTCGCCGGTGCTGCGGAGATGACGGCACACCTCCAGGCCGTCCAGCCGTGGCATCATCACATCCAGGACGAGCGCATCGGGCCGGTCGCTGGCAATCATGCTGAGCGCCTCGACACCGTCATGGGCCAGCTCGACCGAGTAACCGTTGAATGAAAGCGACCTGCGCAGCGACTCGCGCACCGCGCGATCGTCGTCGACGACAAGTATCCGCACGGCCACTAGTTTCGTCCTAGCGCCTGAGAGCGGCCTGAGAGGCGCGCCGCAAAGTAATTATGATTCCCCAGAACCGGGTAATCGGATTAACGACGGTCGAGATCGATGAGACCAAGGCGAGCCGCCTTGAGCAGCCTGCGGGGAACTTTGTGCTTCTGGCCTGCCACCGTCACACCGACGAGCTCGGTCTTCGTGGCCTTCCACTGCGCGCGCCGGCTTCGGGTATTCGAGCGCGACATCCTGCGCTTGGGTGTGGCCATGGTCGGGCCTTACTCCTCGATTTGGGGTTTCGGGTCGGTGCGTCGCACGGCATGGCCCGGTAGGCCGAACGGCGACGATTGCAGTCAAGGATAGTCGGTGGCCTGCTGGTCACCAAAATGGGCCGTCAGCGTAACGTCACGGCGAGATTCCGTTCGATATTTCACCGTGGCCTTACGCTCGGCGCGCTGTCCGCCCTAGACCCCTTGACGTGACACCGCCGCTTAGCACTAACCTACCGGTTGGTTGGGTGTGCTCGCGGTGATTCCCGAAGGGGGGATGCACATGGCGTCCGCTGGGGCTGTCCGGATCGGGAACTGCTCGGGTTTCTACGGCGATCGGCTATCGGCCATGCGCGAGATGCTCACCGGCGGTGAATTGGACTACCTCACCGGCGACTACCTGGCTGAATTGACCATGCTGATCCTCGGACGCGACCGGATGAAGCACCCCGAGCGCGGCTACGCCAAGACTTTTTTGACCCAGGTCGAGGACTGCCTGGGCGAGGCGAGCGAGCGCGGGGCGCGCATCGTCACCAACGCCGGCGGCCTGAACCCGGCCGGGCTCGCTGACGCGGTACGCGCCTTGGCCGAACGCCTGGGCATTCCGGTCCGGATCGCCCACGTCGAAGGCGACGACCTGCAGCCGCGTGCGGCGGAATTGGGACTCGGAACGCCGCTGACGGCCAACGCCTACCTGGGCGCATGGGGGATCGTCGACTGCCTCAACGACGGCGCCGACATCGTCGTCACCGGCCGGGTCACCGACGCATCGGTGATCGTCGGGGCAGCGGCCGCGCATTTCGGCTGGGGCCGCACCGACTACAACGAACTCGCCGGCGCCGTTGTCGCAGGCCACGTTATCGAATGCGGCATTCAGGCGAGCGGCGGCAACTACTCGTTCTTCAGGGAAATTCCAGCGATCCCTGGCCTCGTCCATGCGGGCTTCCCACTGGCCGAGGTCAATGCCGACGGCTCGTCGGTGATCACCAAGCACCCCGGCACCGGCGGACTGGTCAGCGTCGACACCGTCACCGCTCAGCTGCTCTACGAAATCACCGGCGCCCGCTATGCCAACCCGGATGTCACGGCCCGGATGGACTCCGTGGAGCTGTCGGAGGACGGTTGCGACCGGGTCCGCATCAGCGGTGTGGTCGGCGAACCGCCGCCGCCGACGCTGAAGGTGTCGCTGAACAGCATCGGTGGATTCCGCAATGCCATGACATTTGTATTGACCGGCCTGGACATCGAGGCCAAGGCCGACTTGGTGCGCAGGCAGCTCGAGGCCGGGCTCACCGTCAAGCCCGCCGAGCTGCAGTGGTCTCTGGCCCGTACCGATCACCGCGACGCCGACACCGAAGAATCGGCCAGCGCTCTGCTGCGCTGTGTCGTCCGCGACCCCGACCCCGCCAACGTCGGACGTCAATTCTCCTCGGCCGCGGTGGAATTAGCGCTCGCAAGTTATCCGGGCTTTCACGTCACCGCCCCGCCGAGCGAAGGTCAGGTCTACGGCGTGTTCACTGCGGGCTACGTCGATGCGAACCTGGTCCCGCACACCGCGGTACAGGCCGACGGCAGCCGCAGCGCGATCGCTTGCGCCACGGATACTTTGGAGTTAGCACCTGCCGAGCCCGCGCCGCTGCCGGAGCCGCTACCGGTGGGACCGACCCGGCGGGTGCCGCTGGGCCGGATCGCCGGCGCGCGCAGCGGCGACAAGGGCGGATCGGCCAACGTCGGGGTCTGGGTTCGCACCGACGAGCAATGGAGCTGGCTGGCCAACACATTGACCGTTGAGCTGCTCAAAGAGTTGCTGCCAGAGGCGGCCGACTTCGACGTCAGCCGCCACGTGCTGCCCAACCTGCGGGCAGTCAACTTCGTCATCGACGGCATCCTCGGCCAGGGCGTTGCCTACCAGGCACGATTCGATCCGCAGGCCAAGGGTCTGGGCGAATGGCTGCGCAGCCGCTACGTCGACATCCCGGAAAGGCTGCTGTCATGAACGTCTGGACCACGCCAGAGCGCGAACAGCTGCGAAAAACGGTGCGCTCGTTCGCCGAACGCGAGATCCTGCCCAACGTCGACGAATGGGAGCGCACCGGGGACTTGCCGCGTGACTTGCACCGGCGCGCCGGAGCGGCCGGGTTGCTCGGCGCGGGCTTTCCCGAATCGGTCGGCGGCGGTGGCGGCGACGGTGCCGACGCGGTCCTCATCTGCGAAGAGATGCATCAGGCCGGGGCACCGGGAGGCGTCTTCGCGTCCCTGTTCACTTGCGGTATCGCGGTGCCGCACATGATTGCGTCCGGCAATGCGCGGCTAATCGACACATTTGTCCGGCCGACGCTGGCCGGCGACAAGATCGGCGCGCTGGCCATCACCGAACCCGGCGGCGGTTCTGATGTCGGGCACCTGCGAACCGCGGCGGTCTTGGACGGTGATCACTACATCGTCAACGGCGCCAAGACCTATATCACCTCCGGCGTGCGCGCCGATTATGTCGTTACTGCGGTGCATACCGGTGGTCCTGGCGCCGCGGGCGTTTCGCTGCTGTTGGTCGAAAAGGGCACGCCGGGCTTCGAGGTCAGTCGGAAGCTCGACAAGATGGGCTGGCGGTCGTCGGACACCGCCGAATTGAGTTACGTGGACGTGCGCGTGCCGGCAGCCAATCTCGTCGGCGCCGAGAACAGCGGATTCGCCCAGATAGCGCAGGCATTCGTTGCCGAGCGCATCGGCCTTGCCGCGCAGGCATATTCGAGCGCACAGCGGTGCTTGGATCTGACGGTGCAATGGTGCCGCGACCGCGAGACCTTCGGCCGCCCACTGATATCCCGTCAGTCGGTACAGAACACGCTAGCCGAGATGGCCCGACGCATCGACGTTGCGCGGGTCTATTCGCACAACGTGGTGGAACGTCAGCTCGCCGGCGACACCGATCTGATCGCGGAGGTGTGTTTCGCCAAGAACACCGCCGTCGAAGCCGGCGAGTGGGTTGCCAACCAAGCCGTCCAGCTATTCGGCGGCATGGGTTACATGGCCGAATCCGAAGTCGAACGCCAATACCGGGATATGCGGATCTTGGGCATCGGTGGCGGAACCACCGAGATCCTCACCGCATTGGCCGCTAAAACCCTGGGGTATCAATCATGATTGCACCGCATCCTCCTCATCGCTCCGCTCTGCATCGTCGGCGGTGGTCATGACCGTGCTGCAGTCCACGCTCGACCCGAACGGTCCGGCATTCACCGAAGCGGCGGCGGCAGCGACCTCACGGCTCGACGAGATCGACGCGGAACTCGCCAACGCACTTGCCGGCGGCGGCCCCAAGTACGTCGAACGTCACCACGCGCGCGGCAAGCTGACCGCCCGGGAGCGCATCGAGTTGCTCGTGGACGCGGACTCCCCGTTTCTCGAGCTGAGCCCGCTGGCGGCCTGGGGCAGCGCATTCAAGGTCGGCGCCAGCACAGTCACCGGGATCGGTGCGGTGTGCGGCGTGGAATGCTTGATCGTCGCCAACGACCCGACGGTCAAAGGCGGCACCAGCAATCCGTGGACGCTGCGAAAAATACTGCGAGCCAACCAGATCGCCTTCCAGAATCGGCTTCCCGTCATCTCCCTGGTGGAATCCGGGGGAGCCGATCTGCCCACTCAGAAGGAAATCTTCGTCCCCGGTGGGCAGATGTTCCGCGACCTGACCCGGCTCTCGGCGGCCGGGATCCCGACCATCGCGCTGGTGTTCGGCAATTCGACCGCGGGTGGCGCCTACATCCCCGGCATGTCCGACCACGTGGTGATGATCAAGGAACGTTCGAAGGTGTTCCTGGCCGGCCCGCCGCTGGTGAAGATGGCCACCGGTGAGGAGTCCGACGACGAGTCCCTCGGCGGTGCCGAAATGCACGCCCGCATATCGGGTTTAGCTGACTACTTCGCCGTCGACGAAGTCGACGCGATCCGCATCGGACGTCGCATCGTGGCGCGGCTCAACTGGGTCAAGCACGGACCCGCACCCAGGCCAGTGACCGAACCGCTGTTCGATACCGAGGAGCTGATCGGCATCGTCCCCTCGGATCTGCGGATCCCGTTCGACCCCCGGGATGTGATCGCCCGCATTGTCGATGGCTCCGACTTCGACGAGTTCAAGCCGATGTACGGCTCGTCGCTGGTGACCGGGTGGGCACAGCTACACGGCTACCCGCTGGGCATCCTGGCCAATGCCCGCGGAGTGCTGTTCAGCGAGGAGTCGCAGAAGGCCACCCAGTTCATCCAGCTGGCCAACCGCTCCAATACGCCACTGTTGTTCCTGCACAACACCACCGGCTACATGGTGGGCAAGGACTACGAAGAAGGCGGGATGATCAAGCACGGCTCGATGATGATCAACGCCGTGTCCAACTCGGCCGTCCCGCACATCTCGCTACTGATCGGCGCGTCCTACGGCGCCGGCCACTACGGCATGTGCGGACGCGCCTATGACCCGCGGTTCCTGTTCGCCTGGCCGAGCGCCAAGTCCGCGGTGATGGGCGGCGCCCAGCTCGCGGGCGTGCTGTCGATCGTGGCGCGGGCAGCGGCCGAAGCCCGCGGGCAACAGGTCGACGAGGCGGCCGATGCCGCGATGCGGGCCGCCGTCGAGGGCCAGATCGAAGCCGAGTCGCTGCCCATGGTGTTGTCCGGGATGCTCTACGACGACGGAGTGATCGACCCGCGCGACACTCGCACGGTGCTGGGAATGTGTTTGTCCGCCATCGCCAATGGCCCGATCAAGGGGGCGTCCAACTTCGGCGTCTTCCGGATGTGATGGTTATGGGAATCACTCGAGTTCTAGTAGCAAACCGCGGCGAGATCGCCCGGCGGGTTTTCGCCAGCTGCCGCCGGCTGGGTCTGGGCACCGTCGCCGTCTACACCGACCCAGATGCCGCCGCGCCACATGTCGCGGAGGCCGACGCGCGGGTGCGGTTGCCGAATACCAGGGATTATCTCAACGGTCAGGCCATCATTGCGGCGGCGTACGCCGCCGGCGCAGACGCTATCCACCCCGGTTATGGATTCCTTTCGGAGAACGCCGAGTTCGCTGCCGGAGTCCAGGACGCCGGGTTGACCTGGATCGGGCCGCCAGTGGATGCGGTGCGAGCGATGGGCTCCAAGATCGAGGCAAAGAAACTCATGTCTGCCGCCGGCGTACCGGTGCTCGACGAACTCGACCCCGACACCGTCACCGAAGCGCAGCTGCCGGTGCTGGTCAAAGCCTCCGCAGGCGGCGGCGGTCGCGGCATGCGGGTAGTACACGAATTGTCCGCTTTGCCTGGCGAAGTCGCAGCAGCTCAGCGCGAGGCCCAGTCCGCGTTCGGGGACCCGACCGTCTTCTGCGAGCGCTACCTGCCGACTGGACACCATATCGAGGTTCAAGTGCTCGCCGACTCTCACGGCACCGTGTGGGCCGTCGGGGAGCGGGAATGCTCCATTCAGCGCCGCCATCAGAAGATCATCGAAGAAGCACCGGCGCCCTTGGTCGAACGCACACCGGGTATGCGAGCCAAGCTGTTCGACGCGGCTCGCCTCGCGGCCAGTGCGATCGGCTATACCGGCGCCGGGACGGTCGAGTTCCTCGCCGATGATGACGGCGACTTCTATTTCCTGGAGATGAACACCCGGCTGCAGGTAGAACATCCGGTCACCGAAGAGACCACCGGGCTGGATCTGGTCGAACTTCAGCTCACCGTCGCCGGTGGCGGCAGGCTTGACAGCGAGCCGCCTGCCGCCACCGGGCATTCAATCGAGGCCCGCCTCTATGCCGAAGATCCCGCTCATGGCTGGCAGCCCCAGGCGGGGCTGGTGCACACGTTCGACGTGCCCACGGCCCGGGCCGAGTTTTTTTCGCTGGGACATCGGACCGGGATCCGGCTGGATTCCGGTGTCGTCGACGGGTTCACGGTGTCGATTCACTACGACCCGATGCTGGCCAAGGTCATCTCGTACGCTCCGACGCGCCGGCAATCAGCGCTGGTGCTCGCCGACGCGTTGGCCCGCGCTCGATTGCACGGGGTGCGCACCAACCGCGAGTTGCTGGTGAATGTGTTGCGTCATCCGGCGTTCCTCGAGGGCGCCACCGACACCGCGTTTTTCGAGACGCACGGTCTGGCGGAACTGTCTGCACCATTGGCCGACAGCGCGACGGTTCGATTGTCGGCGATTGCTGCCGCGCTGGCCGATGCCGCGCACAACCGTGCGACGGCAAGGGTCTTCGGCTCAATCCCGAGCGGCTGGCGCAACCTGGCGTCGGGCTATCAGGTCAAGACCTACCGCTGCGAAAGCGGGTTAGACAGCGACACCGAGCACCGCATCGAATACCGTTTCACCAGAACCGGGTTGGCGCTGTCCGGCCCCGATATCACTGGGTCGATACAGCTGATCTCGGCCTCGCAGGACGAGGTAGTGCTGGCCGACGGCAGCGGGGTGGCTTGCAGCTTCGCGGTCGCGCGTTACGGTCCCGAGGGCCAGGACACCTTTGTCGATTCGGCCCGCGGCCCGGTTCACCTGGTCGCGCTACCCCGGTTCCCGGAGCCGGGTTCGGCCTCCGAGCCGGGGTCCCTGGTCGCGCCCATGCCCGGCAACGTCATCCGGCTCGGCGCCGCGGTCGGCGACACCGTCGTGACCGGTCAGCCGCTGATCTGGCTGGAGGCAATGAAGATGGAGCACACCATCACTGCGCCGACCGATGGTGTGCTCGCCGAGCTCAACGTCACTGCCGGCCAGCAAGTCGAAGTCGGCGCAGTCCTGGCGCGCTTAGAAGCGCGAGAAGCAGTGCCAGAAGCAGAAGGGAATCAAGAATGACCGATACCAGCTTCATCGAGAGCGAGGACCGCCGGGCCCTGCGCAAAGCGGTAGCCGCGTGGGCGGCGAACTACGGCAGCGAGTACTACCTGGCGAAGGCGCGCGCACACGAACACACCGACGAATTATGGTCCGAGGCGGGAAAACTCGGCTTCCTCGGAGTGAATTTGCCCGAGGAGTACGGCGGCGGCGGCGCCGGAATGTACGAGCTGTCACTGGTCATGGAGGAAATGGCGGCCGCAGGTAGTGCGCTGCTGCTGATGGTGGTCTCGCCCGCCATCAACGGCACCATCATCAGCAAATTCGGCACCGAAGCGCAGAAGAAGCGCTGGATCCCGTCGATCGCCGACGGAACCCTGACGATGGCATTCGCGATCACCGAGCCGGACGCCGGCTCCAACTCGCACAAGATCACTACCACCGCCCGTCGCGACGGTAGTGACTGGATCCTGAAGGGCCAGAAGGTTTATATCTCCGGCATCGACCAGGCGCAGGCAGTGCTGGTGGTTGCTCGCACCTACAAAGACACAGGGGCCAAGACCGAATCGCTCAGGCCAGCGCTGTTCGTGGTGCCCACGGACGCTCCAGGCTTCACCTACACCCCAATCGAAATGGAGCTGATCAGCCCAGAACGCCAGTTCCAGGTCTTCCTCGACGATGTGCGGCTGCCCGCCGATGCGCTCGTCGGAGCGGAAGACGCCGCCATTGCACAGCTCTTCGCGGGCCTGAACCCCGAGCGCATCATGGGCGCGGCCAGCTCGGTGGGCATGGGACGGTTCGCGCTGGAGAAGGCCGCCGACTACGTCAAGACCCGCAAAGTCTGGTCCACGCCGATCGGCGCGCACCAAGGCCTGTCACATCCGTTGGCGCAGTGTCACATCGAGGTCGAACTCGCCAAGCTGATGATGCAAAAGGCCGCGATACTGTACGACAACGGCGACGACACGGGAGCGGCCGAGGCCGCCAACATGGCCAAATACGCTGCGGCCGAAGCAGCCACCCGCTCGGTCGACCAGGCAGTGCAGTCGATGGGCGGCAACGGGCTGACCAAGGAGTACGGCGTGGCCGCCATGCTGGCCTCGGCCCGACTGGGACGGATCGCCCCGGTCAGTCGCGAGATGGTGCTCAACTTCGTCGCGCAGACATCCCTGGGCTTGCCCCGGTCCTACTGATGGACACGCTCGTCGAGTACACCGGGCCAGCCGACTGCGGCGGCCCGCTCGCGCGGCTGACGCTGAACTCTCCCCATAATCGCAACGCGCTTTCCAGCACACTGGTCAGCCAACTGCATCAGGGCCTGCGCGACGCCGCGGCGGATCCGGCGGTGCGGGCGGTGGTGCTTGGGCATACCGGGGGCACCTTTTGCGCTGGTGCGGACCTGAGCGAGGCGGGCGGCGGCGACCCGTTCGAGATCGCGTTGGCGCGGTCCAGGGAAATGACCGCGCTGCTGCGGGCCATCCTCGAATTGCCCCTGCCGGTGATCGCCGCGGTCAATGGTCACGTCCGGGCCGGCGGCTTCGGCCTGGTCGGTGCCTGCGACATCGCGGTCGCCGGTCCGCGTAGCACCTTCGCGCTGACTGAGGCTCGGATCGGCGTCGCGCCGGCGATCATCTCGCTGACGCTGCTGCCGAAAATGACGCCGCGCGCCGCCGCCCGCTACTACCTCACCGGCGAGACATTCGACGCCGGCCAAGCCGCGGAGATCGGCTTGATCACGATGGCAGCCGAAGACCTAGACACCGCAGTAGCGAAGCTGGTCGCCGAACTGGGCCGCGGGTCACCCCAGGGTCTCGCGGCATCAAAGGCGCTGACCACAGCCGCTGTACTCGAACGGATCGACCGCGACGCCGAACGGCTCAGCCAGGAATCGGCCCGGCTATTCGTCTCCGACGAAGCTCGCGAGGGCATGCTGGCGTTCTTGCAGAAACGGCCTGCTAGCTGGGCTCCATCAGACCGGTGAGGGCCGCCGAGCCGCACCGGAACTGCGCGGCGATCAAGCCCGGGGTGCTGGGCAAGGTTGCAGTTTAGCCAATCCTCTTGCAGCAAAACCTGTACGTCGTACGCTCGTGTGTGATGAACAACTCAGCGCAACGCGACGCGAAGGACGCGCGTGACGAAACGTCTCGTGCGGCCGACACCGATCGCATACAGATTGCGCAGTTGCTGGCCTACGCGGCTGAGCAGGGCCGCCTTCAGCTGAACGACTACGAAGACCGGCTCACCAAGGCCTATGCGGCGACCACGTACGACGAGCTGGACCAGCTCAGGGCCGACCTGCCGGGTTCGGCGATCAACCCGCGCAGGGGCGGCAAACCCAATCCCGCGCCGTCCACATTGCTGCTGGCACTGCTGAGCGGATTCGAGCGCCGCGGCCGATGGAATGTGCCGAAGAAGCTCACCACGTTCACGTTCTGGGGCAGCGGGGTGCTGGATCTGCGCTACGCCGACTTCACGTCGACCGAAGTCGAGATCCATGCCGTCTCGATCATGGGCATGCAGAACATCCTGCTGCCGCCTGAAGTCAACGTCGAGGTCCGCGGCCGCGCTGTGATGGGTGGCTTCGACCACGATGCCCTGGGGCAGGGCACCCCCGGTGCCCCGACGGTGAAGATCCGCGGCTTCTCACTGTGGGGCGGCGTCGGCGTCAAGCGCAAAGCCCGCAGCCACCGCCCTTAGCGAACCCGTGTTCTCAACTCGCTAGCGGCGGCGTCGGGACCGTAGGTAGTCGCCCACCACGGCCGCTCCCAGCCCATCGAGATCAGGAACCACAACGCGTCCCTCGACCCGTCGCGCGACCTGGTCGATAAACCGGGCCAGGCCGGGGTCACTGCCCAGCCGGAAGATCGTCACTTGAGCACCCAGCCGCGCCATATCGTCGAATCCGCGCACAGTGTGGGCGATGGTCCGCGGATGCGGCGGGTAATCGAAGACGACAGCAGAGCCGTCGCCGTCGAGGTCCTCCAGGTGAGCAGTCGGCTCACCGTCGGTCACTACCAGCACAACGGGCTGCGCGTTGGGGTGACGGCGTAGGTGACGGCCTGCCAGCGCCAGCGCGTGATGCAGGTTGGTGCCCTGTTCGTAGACGCCCTCCAAGCCCGTCAGTTCGGCGGCTGTCACCGTCCGGGCGTAGCGGCCAAACGCGATGATCTGCAACGCATCCGAGCGGAAACGCGTGCACACCAAGTGGTTGAGCGCCAGCGCCGTCTGCTTCATCGGCAGCCAGCGGTTCTCCATCACCATCGAAAACGACGTGTCCACCAACAGCGCGACCGCGGCCTGCGTACGCGTCTCGGTCTCGGAGATCTCGACGTCGTCGACGGTTATTCGAATCGGGCCCACTGAGCCGCTTGAGCTTTTCAAGGTCGCGGTTCCCGCCTGCCGCAGCACCGCGTTGGTCAATGTGCGGGGGATGTTCCACGGCTCGGTGTCACCGAACTGCCAGGGCCTCGTCGCGCCGGTCAGCTCGCCGGCAGCCCCGGCGCGCCGCAGCTCACGGTCGCCGCGTCGGCTGGAAAGCTGTTGTGCCACATCGCGTAACGCCGTCTCACCGAGCCTGCGCATGGCCTTTGGCGAAAGCCGCCACTGCCCGTCGGAACCGCGGTCCAGGAAACCCTGATTGACCAGCGCACGTTCCAATTCCGCGAGTGTTCGGGCATCGATGGCGGCTTGGTCGCCTAGCTGGCGTGCCAGCGCATCGAGGTCGACATCGTCCATGGTCGCACCCGGATAGCTCTGCGACAGCTCCTCGGCCAGCTGCTCCAGTTCGGCGATGTCGGAAAGCGCCTGGGTGCCTTCGCCCATACCCATCGGATTGTCGCCGGAGAACTGCTCAGACCCGGTCCAGTCTTCACCGGGCCGCGCGGCCTGCAAATGCGAATCCAGCCGATTCAGCGCCTGCATCAGTGCCGGAGATCCAAATGCTTGCTGCGCCAAGGCATCCAGTTCCGCCCGCTGTTCGGGGCTCAGACTGTTGCGGAAGCGTTGCGCGGCGGCGGCCCGCTTCGCCAGCGAGTCCAGCAGCTCATCGACATTGCGCGGGTTCTCCGGAAAGAACTCGCCGTGCTTGTCCATGAACTCTTGAAAGTCCTGTTGGGTGTCTTCGCCGCGGGCGTGCTTGTCAAGCAGCTCGTTGAGGTCGTTCAACATCTCGTTGACACGCTGGCGATCCTCGTCGGTGGCACCCTCTAGTGCTTGCTTCATGCCGGCGAAGCGTTGGTCGAGCATCTCGCGGCCGAGTAGATCCTTGATCTGCTCGTACTTTTCGCGGGCCTCGGCGCTGCGCCAGTCGTAGTCGGAAAGCTCTTGGACAGCTTTCGCCGGCGACGACGGGAGCGCATCCAACTGCAGTTCGCCGAAGCGCGCGTCGTCGTCCAGCGCGCGGGCCAGCTCCTTGCGTTCGGCCAGCACCGCCTCGTCGAGCAGCTTCTTTATGTCCTGCAATGTTCCATCTAAGTTGTTGCGGCGCAATAACTCCCGTCGCCGTCGGTTCGCCTCGGCCGCCAATCGATCAGCCCCGGGCATGTTCTTGGTGCCGCGACGCAGCAGCTCGGACAGCGCACGGCGCGGCGAGGTGCCGGCCATGACGTCCTGCCCGATCTGCTCAAGCGCCTCGCGCAGATCGACCGGCGGAGCCAGCGGGTCAGGGCCGCCGGTGTACGCCGCGTAGCGGGATGAGTGCCCCTTGACAGGTTTAGCCATAGACGGTTTGGCCCTCCCCGGATACCTTGTCGATGCGCTTGGCGAGGTACAACGCCTCCAACGCCAGTTCCAGCGCCGCGGCGCGTTCGCCTTCGGATTCAGCGTTGAGCTTCGTCGCGATTCTCTCCACGACCGGCAATCCCGGAACCGCGGCCAGCACGTCCTTGGCCGAGACCCGCTCGCCCGTCGTCACCGCGGAGCCGGCCTCGACGGCGGACACCAACGAGCCGACGTCGATGCCGCCGAGCACTCTTGACGCGGTGTCCGCGGTCGCCCGGCGCAAGAGATGCTCTAGCACTGCCTGTTCGCGGCCCTCCTCGCCGGACTCGAATTCCAGCTTGCCGCGCAGCACCTCGATCACTGTGCCGAGGTCGACCACCCGGGCCACCGGATCCGTCTCCCCCAGCACCGCGCCGCGGTGCCGGGCCGCAGCAGCGACGGTCTCGGCCGCCGCGATCGCGAACCGCGCCGACACCCCGGACCGCTGATCGACCGAATTGGACTCCCGCAGGTAACGGGCAAACCGCGCGATGACCTGCGTCAGGTAGTCGGGCACCTGTGCACTCAGATGCGCCTCCTGCGTTATGACGCCCATCTCCGCCTCCAGCTCCAGCGGGTAGTGCGTCCGAATCTCGGCGCCGAACCGGTCTTTGAGCGGAGTGATGATGCGACCGCGGTTGGTGTAGTCCTCGGGGTTGGCGCTGGCGACCACCAAGACGTCCAGCGGTAGGCGCAGCGTGTAACCGCGGACCTGGATGTCGCGCTCCTCCATGACGTTGAGCATCGACACCTGAATGCGCTCGGCGAGGTCGGGCAGTTCGTTGACCGCAACAATGCCGCGGTGCGCCCGCGGGATGAGGCCGTAGGCGATGGTCTCGGGATCCCCGAGGCTGCGGCCCTCGGCGACCTTGATCGGGTCGATGTCGCCAACCAGGTCGGCGACGCTGGTATCGGGGGTGGCCAGTTTCTCGGTGTAGCGCTCGCTGCGGTGCTTCCACTCCACCGGCAGGTCGTCGCCGAGTGTGGCGGCGCGCCGGATCGACTCCGGCGTGATCGGTGTGTACGGGTGCTCGCCCAGTTCAGCCCCGCCGATCACCGGGGTCCACTCGTCAAGCAGGCCGGTAAGCGCCCG
>JBEKNM010000016.1:0-18909 GCA_049522835.1 Mycobacterium sp. | reverse complement strand
GACCGGCAGCCGGAAAAGTCCGGCCCTGACCCAAAGTACCTGCACACCATCACAGTTGGAGAAGGCCCACAACCACATCCCGTATAGCTGATCTTCCGGCGTCCACCGGGGTAAAGCATGCATCGGCACGGCCCGGGGTCAAGACCGTTCGTCCTCGCTACGCTGCGGGCGCTCCGTCTTGACCCCGGCCCTTACCCGATGCCGCCAACACGGAGGCCGAAAGCCAGCACAATCCCAGGTCGCCAACGTCTTGACAGAACCCCGCCCCTTCAGGGATGACAAGTTACGACCCTGGGATGTCTACAGACGCAGCCAGGTAGGCAATCAGATGAATCTGTAAGCCGCGGCGTGCGATCGCGATTCTGGTAGCACGCCGCTGCGGGTCGGTGCGGACGATCCGCCTGACTGGAAGGTCGCTGAGCACCTGGTTCAGTACCCCGGCGGTCTGAGCCTCCAGAGCTTGGTTCATCCGGGTCTCATATTCCGGTATCGATAGATATCCCTGGGTGAACGCTTGACCCAGGCGGGAGATGACTTTCTCCCGCTCGTGGTCGCCGACTCGGACGCTGTCGGCTTGGTGCTGCGTTGCGGGCGCTGTGCTGGTGATATTCATGGTTTGGCCCTCGAATTTCTGCGGTGCTAGGTCAGGTGACGATCGGCTCGGCGAGTGCTTCCGGAATGCCGTGGGCAGCGAAGATTTTCATCGAATCGGCGACGAGCTGCGAGTCTTCATTGGCGTCGATGTCAACCACCTTTCCCCAGCGCATCTGCACGATGTGCACCCCGTGGTTCTCGTAGGGTGTGCCGTCGGGCAAGGTTTGACTGCCAACCCAACGGATGATGACCGTTGTGTTGTGCGGCCAGCCTTTGACCCAGACATCGCGGACGGCCAGCTTCAACGAGGGGCCCAGCCGGCCCAGCCGCTCAAACCAGCGGCCCAGTGCGTCGCGATCGTGACGCTCCCCACCGAGCGCATGGTGTCCGCCGAAGCGGTGATGGATGTCGGGCACGCAGTCCTTGAGGATGGCGGCGTAATCACGCTGGTTGACGCGCTCGAAGTTCTTGGTCGCGATCCGCTTGACGATCTTGTGATACATCGGTGATTTCCCTCTCGTACATGTTTGACACTGTCAAACTCCTCAACTCAGCATCTCAGACGTATTTGACACTGTCAAGCTATCTGGGTGAGAATCTTCGTATGGCTGCCACTCGCCCCCAAGTTCGCGAGGCTCTGCTGGCCGCCGCGCGCGCAGAACTCGTCGAGCACGGTAGAGCCGGGATCAGCCTGCGGGCCGTCGCCCGACGCGCCGGCCTGTCACATGCCGCACCTAAATACCACTTTCGAGACCGGTCCGGGTTGCTCACCGCGATCGCCACGGAGGGGTTTCATGCGCTCGCGCATCACCTGTCCGGTGTGCACGAATCAGACGATCAACGGCAACTTGCAGCCCTGGGCCGGGCCTACATCGAATTCGGCTTGTCTCATCGGGCCCTTTTTGAACTGATGTTTACCCCAGGCGAATTGCGCGCCAAGGATGCAGAACTCGTTGCGGCACAACAGCAGGCCATTGGTGCGTTGACCAGCGCGGTAAGCCGGCTGGGCGAAACCGACACCACCCCATCAGGCGCTCCGAAGCTGGCGTTGATCAGTTGGGCCCTTGTCCACGGCCTGGTGGTACTTGCCCGTGACGGTGCTCTGCAGGCGGCGGCCGCGCCGGAAGGCAACAATGCCGCTGAGCTCGCCTATACCCTCACCGACCAGTTCACTGAGTTCGTCGCGAAAAGTATTGCACTGTAACCAAGTCCGTCAGGTGAGTGCAGGCAGTACGGTGTCGGTGAGGAGCTGGACCGACTTCCACGCTTCGTCAATCGGCATCCCACCTACTAGCGGGTGTAACACGATCGGTCCATAGTGCTTGGAGTCTCGGACTTCTGCGATGAGCTGGTCGGGAGTCAGAAACCGGTATCGTCCCGACGCCTTGACCTCGTCCAGCGTTTGGACTCCGGGCAGGTGCATCAGGGAACGTTCGTCACTGGACCATCCACCGTAAGTGACTGCTTCCCAGAGGATGTAGCCGCCGAGTTCTGCCCATGCCCGGTCCGGATCCTCGTGCAGGTAGATCATTCCGCGGTTGATCGGTCCAGGCATGATGACAAATGGCGCGATGCCGGCGTTGGCGCACAACTCGCGATAGTAAGCGGCGATGTCGGGCAGGTGGTCGGCCAGGCTGAGCGGCAGGCCGAAACGCGCTGCCCGCCGCGCTGTAGCACGCGCGCCGCCGCCGACATACAGAGGCGGATGCGGCCGGGTCCACGTACCGGTGCAGACTCCCGCGTCAGAATCGGCGCCTGACCAGACGGACAGCATTCGCTCGACCAGGCTATCCATCAGCTTGCCCCGCCGGCTGAAATCCACCCCCAGCAAATCGTATTCGATCGTGCGATAGCCCAGACCCACTGTGGTGTGCAGCCGGCCTCGACTCATGTTGTCGACGAGCGCGATGTCTTCGGCGAGCCGGACCGGATTCCACAACGGCCCGAGCGCACAGTCCACGCTGGCGATCAGCCTCTCAGTTCGCGCCAGCAACATCGCCGCGGCCATGATTGGATTGCAACTCCATCCATGTCCGGTCACATGATGCTCATCGACGCTCACCGTGGTAATCCCCCGGGACTCGCCCCACTGCGCCAGTTCGAGCGCAGCAGTCAAGAGCCCGCTCTGTAAGTGCGGCTCGCCCTCCGGCGAGGCGAAGTTGAAGCGCAGCACCGCCAGCAACATGTGCGGCATCCGGTCAGGCGTCAGCAGGCGGTGCCGCCTGTGACTGCAGGAAGGCGGGAAAGTCGGGAAACAGTGCGCGGTCGACGATCTCGATGCGGGTGCCGAAGGCGTCAATGTAGTAGGCGAACAGCGCCAGATCGGGAGGGGAGACGTCGGCGGTGGCTTCGAACGTGAAGCCGTTGTCCTCCAGGATTCGGGCGGTGTCGGCGAGGTTGTCGGTGAAGTAACCGAGGTGATGTATGGAGTTTCCGGGTGCCGCCGCCCAGGGACTTGCGGGAACCTCCTTGATGAGCTCTAGGTGCGGACTTTCCAGCGAGTAGACGAACGTCGACGAGAGCTCGTGGGTCCCGGTGGTGGTGCGGAAGGGCAGCGTATACGTCAGCGGAGTGATCCACCGGTAGCCGGCCAGCGCGCTGAGGCGGGCCATTGCCGCATCGAGGTCGGGCACGATGATGCCGGTGTGGTAGAAGTCCTCGGGTTTTAATGCGAATGCCATGGTTTGTCCTCCGGTGTGGGTGTTAAACGCAGTCTGACGCGCCGTCGACGACGAAGACCGCGCCGCTGGTGTAGCTGCTCTGCTCAGTGCACAGAAAGGCCACTGTGGGTGCAATCTCGCCGACGGATCCGAAGCGCCGCACTGGGATATGAGCCAACTCGGAATCCACCAGTTCTGCCGCAGCACGCATGGGCGCGGTCATCGGTGTGTCGATCGTGCCCGGTGCCACCGCATTCACCCGGATTCCTTTGGGCGCCCACTTCAGAGCGAGATTCCGTGTGATACTGATGATCCCGGCCTTTGCGGCGCCGTAGCCGGGTACCAAAGGGACGGCTCGCATCGCAGACATCGAGGCGAGATTGACCACACTGGCGCCTCCCGCCGCAGTCGACGCTTTCAGCGCTTTATAGAGTCCGACGGTCAACCGGTACGGTCCGGTCAGGTTGAGTGCAACCGACGCCTCGAATCCGTCCGGCTTCGACTCGTCAAGGCCGCCAGGGAAATTCGCGCCAGCGTTGTTGACCAGCACATCGAGCCGGGAAAAGGTCTGGGTCAACACGTCCACCGAGTCGCGGTCGTCGATCTTCAACTGGTGGTAGGCCATGCCGGACAGATCGACGCCGTAGTCCGTCACTGCTGGTTGGGTTCCGGTGATGGCTACCTCGGCCCCGGCATCGCGGAACAACACCGCAGTGGCGTGCCCGATGCCGCTGGTGCCGCCGGTGATCAACGCTGCTGTCCCAGTGAAGTCAAAGCTGATTCGCGCCGTCATGAGTTGCTCTTTATCTGTTGATTGAGCCAGGCGGACTCCCAGAAGTTGGTGCTGCCTGCCAGCAGACTTTCGTGCGCTTCCCTCAGTACCGCGCGCGCCCCAGGATGGTCTCCGGGGACAAGCTCGGCTAGGTGGATCGCGTGCAGCGGGCGGCCCGCACCGAGGTGCGTCCGTGCCCGATCCACGAGTGCGTCGGCGCCCGCCAGTTCGACGAGGTCAGCGCCGACGGCGTCGAAACCAACGGGATACAGCTCGGTCGTTGAACGGTGATGGAACCAGCCCGAGTAGTTCTCCCAGATGGCCCGCACATCCCAGGCGACCTTTCCGTAGCCTTGGCCCACTTCGTATTCCGTGGGCAAGACGATCTCGCGCATCAGAGTCTGAACGTCTTTGCCTGCGTTCATCCCGGCAACGGTCTGGTCGTGAATGTATTGAATGGCGTCACGCAGCCGAGTCAGCTCGGCGTTGATACGATCGGCGCCCGCGATCGGTTCGAAGTGACCGGTCACCAGGAGTTCAGGATGCAGATCGCGCACCCGCTCGACCGACGCGATAGCGCTCAGGGCGTCCCGGTAGCGGTCGCCCCGCATTGTGACGAGATTAGGAATGTGGCCGAAGGTAGGGCCAAAAGTATTTCCGCACAGACATATTCGTTCGTCCGGCAGCCAGACCAGCAGAGAATCGGTGGTCTCTCCGCCGGGCACCGAGATCAGCTGCATTCGTCGCCCGCCGACATCCAGGGTGAGCGTGTCCTCGAAGTCGAGATCGACGGCGGGAACGCTCTGGCCAGCCAGTCGCTTGGTCCCGAGACGCTGTTGAATCGCCTGGATGCCGGTCGCCAGGGTGTCTTTGAAGGCGAATGCGCTGCGGCTGGCACGATACGGGATGAGGCGTTCGTTATCGTCGCGCCACTGCGTCCAGTTCGCTTGCGCGACAACCGTTGTATCAGGGTCACGGACGCTATCGAGGCCGCCGACGTGGTCCACGTGGCCCTGCGTGAAGATGATGTAGCGCACCGGCGAGGAATCGACAGCGTCGAAGTTGCCGCGGTGAACCGGGCCCTCGAAGCCCATGCCGGTGTTGACGATCACCCGGCCCTCAGCTGTGGTCAACAAATAGGAGTTCGACAGCCCCGGCGAGCACCAGAGTCCCGGGGCAATCTGCTCGGCCTTTTCGGCTGCCGCCGGGCGCATGGCGTCGGCGCCGGGCCGGCCTCGATAAACGGGTTCGAACTGTTGCGCGTCGGTGCTCATCGCTGGCGACTCTTTCAGGGCTAGTTACTGGCTTGGCTCTGTTGGCTTGGCTATGTCTCGGGGTAGACGTCGAACCTGTCGAAGTAGAAGGCGAACCGCGCGCGGAGTTCGTCGGCCGAGATAGCGAAGTGCCGTTGCAGGTCGTAGTTGATACGGCCGTGCTTGCCGCGCGGATTGCCGTCCAGGTATCGCTGGAAGCGTCGGCGCACCTTCGGTGTCAATTCGACGTCGGCCCGCTCGTAGAGCTGTTCCAGCAGTGGCATTTCGTTGCCGTTCAGATGATGGAAGCTGACATCGATGCTGTGTTTGGGCAGCACCAGATCGCGGTCGCGTACGCACGCGCTGAGCAGTCGGTGCACCCGGTCACTCCAGTAGTCCAGCAGCCAGCTTGGGTCGATGCTCGTCCTGCGCAGCCGATCCGAATAGGCCATCATTGTGATCGCCGACTGGATGACCGCAACGGGATCGCGGTGCGTGAAGGCCACTGTCGCGTCAGGGAAGGTCGCCATCAACGGGCCGAGCTGCTCACAGTGCTGGGGACTCTTGAGCACCCAGGTGTGCGGGCCGCGTAGGAATGTCAACGCCTGCAACACTTTTTTCATGTAGGCGTAGTGCTGGGTCTGGTCGAGCCCAAGGTAGTAATCACGCCAATCGGGCACGCGCGCATGCCACTCCAGGACGTAGCCGGCCAGATCCAGGTCGAGGAGCTCGACCTCCTCCTCGATCGCCTCGGGAAACCGGTCGTGCATGGCGGCCACCACAGGGGCGCTGACCATGAGTGCGTCGTGCTCGGACTTGGCGCGTGTGTAGCGCGGATCGGCCCCGAAGATGTCAGGACCCTGGCCGAGTGCCGGTATCGGATCCTGGCTCTCCCAGTACGGCAGCGCGCGCCGGCGTGGATCGGTCGCGATGAGATTTACCAGATGAGTGGTGCCCGATCGAGGCATCCCGACCACGATGAAGGGCTTCTCCATCGGGATCGACTCGATCTCTGGATAACGCTTGATGAGGTCGGTCAACGACAGCCGATTCCGCAGCAGGCGAACTACTCGTTGCCGCAGGGCCGAGCGAGTGAGCTGGGTCAGGCCCTCATCGGCTTCGATCGCGGCCACGTGCGCAGTCAGGCGGTCCCCGAAGCCGTCCGCGTCGTCCAGGTCGTCACCCACACCTGCCTGGTCGATGGCTTCGGCCAGCATCTGCTCGATGTCGAATTCGATGTGTTTGGCTTCGGTGAACTGCAGAACCTGACGTTGGACTTCAGTGAGCTTGGGCGACGTTAGATCGTCGAAGTCGATGTCAGCAATGCCGGGGCCCGCAGAAGCCATGCGACCGCCTCCTCGACATGTCGTTCGAAATATGACTCAGACGGTAGACGCGGTGAAAAGCGCTGCGTTAACCCACCTCCCCGCCAGCAGCCGGCGGAAGCCCTACGGCCAGGGAACCACTGCACCGGGGCGGTACCCTTCAGCGGGAACAGGCCGGTTCTGTTCTCGGCAGAAAGGTAGTCCGGTCCTCGTCGTTGCTACCAATGACCTTCGCGGCTGGGAGATCCAGCGCGTCTGCGGCGAAGTCTTCGGGCTCACTGTCCGGTCACGAAATGCCTTCTCCCAGGTCGGTGCCGGATTCAAATCGATGTTCGGCGGCGAGCTGCAGGGCATGACCAAGAATCTGGCCGAGAGCCGCAATGAGGCGATGGCGCGGCTGATGAATGAGGCACGCAACAAAGGCGGCAACGCGATCGTCGGGATGCGCTTCGACACCACCGAGCTTGGCGACGTGTGGACCGAGATCTGCGCGTACGGAACTGCGGTGCAGGCTGTGCCGGTCACCGACGCCGCTCGCTACACCGCTTCGCCCTACGGCGCGGGCTGAACTGCACGGGGAGCACAGAGCCCGAGGCTTTTTCGCACGACTTGTCCCGCATATCGCTGGACTTCAATGTGGGTTTCGACACGGTCTCGGATGCATACCCATTCGTGGATCACTGATCACAAGAGCCCCGCTGGTCACTATCGTCACATAAATCAACTGATGACGTCAATGCGGCGTCCTGCCATGCGGAAAGGTGTGACATGTCGCCGATTACTCGAACCGTCTCGCTGTTTGTGGCGTCGGCGGCGGCTACCGGACTGATCGCCACGATTGGTCTCGCGCCACCAGCGAGCGCCATGCCGTGCAACGCGCCTGAAGCGAACATTCCTCCCCCCACCACGCCCGCAGCGATGCCCGCGCCCGCTCCTGTCGTGCAACAACCGACTGGGCGCAGGCCTTCCAATGCGAATGACTCGGCGCCGCTACCCAAGTTGGGGCCGCTGATCGCTTCTTTGATCAAACCGGGCGCGGGGGCCCGATACTCCGCGCCGCTTCAAAATCAAGCGGCGGTGGCGCCCGGGCCTAATCCGCCGGCCCCGGGCAACCCGCCGGTCCCGAATGCGACCCAGGCTGTCCCCAACGCAGCCCCGGTTCAGCCGGACCCTGCAGCGGAGCCTCCGTCGATCGCCGGGGCTCCGACGTCGCTCGTCGACTGGGTGACCGGACCGAACGGTCCGAATAAAACCCTCGAGCGTTTCGGCATTTCCGGGACCGACCTCGGAATCCCCTGGGATAACGGTGATCCCAGCAACCATCAGATCCTCATGGCCTTCGGCGACACCTTCGGGTATTGCAGCGTGCATGGGCAGCAATGGCGGTACAACACGCTGTTCCGCAGTTCAGACCATGACCTGTCCCATGGAATCCACGTGGCCAACGGCGTGCCCAACGACAGATATTCGGGCTCACCGGTGTGGACAACCGGCCTTTCTAAGCAGGTCGTCTACTCCATCCATCGAGCACCGAACGAGACGGGAATCATTCCGACCGCCGCCACTTCCATCGGGAGAACTCAGTACATGAACTTCATGTCCATCAAGCAATGGGGCCGCGATGGCGACTGGTCGACGAACTACTCGGCAATCGCGAGGTCAAACGATAACGGGCAGACGTGGGGAATCTACCCGGGCACCATCCGCTCAACCTCGGCGGACGCTGTCCCGGGAGCGGGGTTCACTCCTGGAAATGAGCATTTTCAGATGGGTGCGTTCATGAAGGGTAACGACGGTTACCTCTACTCGTTCGGGACCCCTTCGGGACGCGGTGGTGCGGCGTTCCTGTCGCGAGTTCCACAAAGCGCTGTGCCGGATCTCACCAAGTACCAGTACTGGAACGGTGACGGAGATGGACACTGGGTCGCGAACAATCCTGGGGCGGCGACGCCGATTTTCCCGGGTCCGGTGGGCGAAATGTCGGCCCAATACAACTCCTATCTCAAGCAATATTTGGTGCTCTATACCGACGGCGGCAGCAATGACGTCGTGGCGAGGACTGCGCCAACTCCGCAAGGGCCGTGGAGTCCGGAGCAACCGCTCGTATCTTCATTCCAGATGCCCGGAGGCATCTACGCGCCCATGATCCATCCCTGGTCGTCGGGCAGGGACCTCTACTTCAATCTCTCGCTGTGGTCGGCCTACGACGTGATGTTGATGCACACTGTGCTGCCCTAAGCTGCGGCACCGTTCCGCGCCGCTCGCTCGGGACAAGCGGCATACCGACGTCCTTGGGAACCGCTGTCGCGTCATCCTCACCGGCGCACTCGTTCTCGGCGTTTCCGCCTGCTACGGAACGTCGGCACTTTGGCTGACCGAGTGCGGCGGATACCGCCGGGTGACGCCGAGATAACAACCCAACCTCAAATCGCTGCGCATCGTTGAGCCGCACCGAACACATCGCCCGGGAAAATTATGGTCACGTCGTGCACCGTCGAACGGCCCTGAAACTACCGCTGCTGCTGGCAGCAGGCACGGCCCTGGCCCAAGCGCCCCGCGCCTCCGCCGAGCCGGGCCGGTGGTCGGCTGACCGTGCCAACCGCTGGTATCAGGCCCAGGGCTGGCTCGTCGGCGCGAACTACGTCACCTCAACCGCCATCAATCAGCTCGAGATGTTTCAGCCGGGCACTTACGACCCCGGGCGCATCAACGGCGAGCTGGGCTTGGCCCGGTTTCACGGGTTCAACACTGTGCGGGTCTTCCTGCACGATCAGCTGTGGGCCCAGGATCAAGGCGGCTTCCAAAGCCGTCTCGCGCAGTTCGTCGCCATCGCGGCGGGCCACGGCATCAAACCGCTCTTTGTCTTGTTCGACTCCTGTTGGGACCCGTTGCCCAGGCCAGGTCGCCAGCGCGCGCCCAGACCTGGAGTGCACAACTCCGGTTGGGTGCAGAGTCCGGGTGCTGAGCACATCGATGACCGCCGCTACAGCGGCATTCTGTACAGCTACGTCACGGGAGTGTTGAGCCAGTTCCGTAATGATGATCGCGTGTTGGGTTGGGACCTGTGGAATGAACCCGACAACCCCGCGCGCGTGTATAGCAAGGTGGAGAGGAAAGACAAGCAGGAGCGTGTCGCAGAGCTGCTCCCCCAAGTGTTCCGCTGGGCACGTTCGGTTGATCCCAGTCAACCGCTGACGAGTGGCGTGTGGCGCGGTGACTGGGGAGAGCCACAGGGGCGCAGCGCAATCAGTGATATTCAAATGGACAACGCCGATGTGATCACGTTCCACTCCTATGCCGAACCCGCGGGCTTTGAGTCCCGCATCAATGAGCTTGCCCCACTAGGTCGGCCGATTATCTGCACCGAGTACCTGGCTCGGACCCGGGGCAGCACTGTTGAAGGAATCCTGCCAATCGCGAAGCGGCACAACGTTGGCGCACTCAATTGGGGTTTGGTAGCCGGGAAAACTCAGACGTACCTGCCGTGGGATTCATGGGATCACCCGTACACAACGCCCCCGAAAGTATGGTTCAGCGACCTACTAAGACCCGATGGACGGCCTTTCCAGGACAGTGAAATTCAAACGATTCGGGGACTGACCGGCGGGCAAAGCCAGGCTTGAACGTGGCAACCTCCCAGCCAAAGCTAGCGCGCTCCCCCGCGCCAGACATGGTGTCAGAGAAGGTGCTGCTCACTCCGGACGGGGACGCAGCACCGTCCACGGCTTCCCGCCTGCTTATTGCGGTGATTAGCCGGTGCCATAAGCCCACCAGTCATACACACCAGGCACCGGGCACAGGTTCTTGTACGCCGCAATAACGAACTGAGCCGCTTGGTCGGTGGACAGTGTCGGATAGGTCTTCTGCAAAGCCGCAGCCGCCCGATCACCGGTGTAGCCGCCCTGCCAAAGCTCCCAGCACACGTTGTAACCGTCTGCCAATATCGCCGGTTCCACTCCGATGAGGCCTTCCGCCTGCACGGCAGCCAAGAAGTCCTGAACTGAGTGATGTTTGTGTACAGGGTTGGCGCCGGCCGGTGCCGCCAGCCCTACAGCAATGACCACTATAGAGGCACCGACCAGGACTTTCTCAATCATTTCGGCTTCGTAGATAAGGTCGCACACGCTTCCTTGTGCGGCGGTGGTTACGGGGATGCGGGCCAGCCAGCTATGGCGCACGACGCAGCCAGCGCTGTTGACATCGAGTGCTTTCTTCGGCTCACGGCAGCGAATACAAAAAAGGACCTGTGAGCTGTCCTTTGCCTGAAAGGCATGCTCGTGCTGTACCGAGTTGTGTGCGCACCTACGGCGCCGCCCAACCCGTCGCCCGCCTTTTTAATCAGCATGATTCTAATAATCGGCGCGCAAGCTTACCGCTGGCTGTGTTCTGGGCGGGTGCATCCTGTCCTTTGGATGCGAGTCAGCTGTCAGCGGCCAAACGCCGCGCGGGTATCGGCGTCGCTGACTGGTGAGCCACACCCACGGCAAAACCGGGCGTTCTCCAAGGGCTGGGTCGACCCCTGTCATCGGACCGGGTCGACATGCCTCCCTAAGGAATCGAGTTGAGCCGAAGTCCCCAGGGCGATCAGGATCGTGTCAGGATCCAGGCGTGTGTCCGGAGCCGGGTTCGCGATGAACTGGCCACTCGCGGTCCGTATGGCCAGCACCAACGCCCCGGTCGTCAACCCAAGAGCCGTATCGGCCAAACGCCGACCGACCAAAGGCGAGGCGGAAGTGATCTTCATTTCCTCGATTCGGTAATCGAGAGTCTCGTCGTGCATGACGACGTCGAGGAACTCGGCCACATGCGGCTGCAACGCAAACGCCGCCATCCGCCGCCCGCCGATCAGTTGCGGATTGACGGCCCGGTTGGCGCCGGCCCGCAACAATTTAGACCTCGAGTCCTCCGTACGCGCACGGGCGATGATGACGAGATCGGGCCGCAACGCTCGACTGGACAAGGTCACGTAAACGTTGTCCGCATCGGTGTTCAGCGCCGCGATCAGCGCATGGGCATGCTCGATGCCGGCGGCCTGCAGGATGCTGTCGTCGGTGACATCGCCCAGCACCGTCGGATGGTTGAGACCCTGCAGGCGATCGGGGTCTCGGTCGACAACGACGACCTGCTTCCCGAGCGCGTTGAGATACAGCACGCTGGCCTGACCAACGCGGCCCCATCCGCAGATGATGAAATGACCAGTCATCCGGCCTATCCGCCGCTCCATCCGCCACCTCCCCAGCTGCTGGCGTAGATGCCCCTCGATGAGCGCTTCGAGGAGGACCCCGAACGTGTACAGCGCTGTTCCCACACCCACGAGGATCAGCGCGATCGTGAAGAACTCGCCCACCGTGGACAGCGGGCGAACCTCGCGGAAACCTACCGTCGTGATCGTCGTGACCGTCTGGTACAACGCATCGACAAATCCGAAGCCGAGGATCACATAGCCCACAGTTCCGGCAACGATCACCAACCAAAACGCTAACAGCGCTCGGCCAATCCGCCGCACAGAACTCACTTCGTAGATTGTGCACCCATACGCAGACCAATCTCACCGGGCGCCCCTCTGCGTTTGCTGGGACCGCCAAGACCCGTCAAACCCGTTGCCGGGCAGGAGTCGATCTGGCACTCCCCTGCGTTGCCTGCGATCGTCATGGCTCTAGGAAGACAAGCCAGGACGTACAAGGCCGACCAGGCGTGGTTACTGGGCCCTCGGGTGACAGGATGGCGAAATTCCACGCCAGCCTGATCAGTTGCCGGCGGCTTGTGCCTACTTCCAGGCAAACACCGGTTGCTCCAGCTTGTCGACCGGGTCATGGCGGCCTTCCAGGCACACCCACCGCAGTTGCAACAGCACTGCACCCGTCGGCGCGTGGATAAGGTCGTTCCCCAACGGTATTTGCACGACCGGATGCGGGCTCTCCGGAATGGAGATAAAACGCGGCGAATCGTCGCGTTGCAGTTGGTGTAATCCCACCCGGTAGACCGCCACCACCTCGTCGGGTGCAGGACGGGGATCGAGCTTGCCGCCACCCCAGATCACCACCGGGGTGATGACGTATCCCGACCGTGTCGGGTAGTCGTCGAGGATTCCCAACACGGTCGAGCCGGGCAGCCTGATGCCCAACTCTTCGTCCAGTTCCCGCAGGGCGGCATCGACCACGGTTTCGCCCGGGTCTACGCGGCCGCCAGGCAGCGCCCACTGCGCGGCATGTGAAGTGAGGCGAGATGCCCTGCGGCACAGAAGGAAAGCAGCACCTCCTGATGCGTCGACCATACGGCCGTCAAGACCCGCCTCCATCGGTCGCCCAGCAATCCAGTCGTCCACAGGCGCCGGGTCCACCCGGTCCTCGCCAATCTCGGAGTCGACCACCACCACCGCGACTGCCGCGTGCCGCTTCGTCGGGTCGGTCACGATACGGCGGTCGTGACTCGCCAAATGTTCCCGGAACCGTTCACGCAGCGGCTCGTCATAGGTGATCGTCACCGCTCGACCATAGGTCGCGGCCGCGCCGAGCCGCCTACTGTGTCTGGTTTCGAGACATCGCAGGCGGCATTGACACGACGAGGGTATGTAATTGGACGGATCGTGGCCGCCATAACCAGGGTTAGGTAGGAGGGGTTTTTCGATGTCTGAGGAAGGTCGCGGACAGGCCAGACTGTTCGATGTTTTGACGACCAAGGGCACTGCCTTCACGGTGGAGGAGCGCCGCAGGTTCGGTCTGCTGGGCCTGCTGCCGACCGCGGTGAAAACCCTCGCGGAGCAAGTCGAGCACTGCTGGCATGAGTTCTCCACTCGCCGTGACGATCTCGACAAGCACATCTATCTGCGCGCCTTGCAGGACCGCAACGAAACTCTGTTTTACCGTGTGTTGCGCGAGCACATCCCCGAAACCCTGCCGATCGTCTACACCCCCACAGTCGGTGAGGCCTGCCAGCGTTTCAGTGAGATCTATCGGCGGCCGCGGGGATTATTCGTTTCCTACGCGGACCGCGACTGTCTTGCCGAGGTGCTGCGTAACCGGCCCCAACGCGATGTCGATGTGATTGTGGTGACCGACGGTCAGCGGATCCTCGGTTTGGGCGACCAGGGCATCGGCGGGATGGGTATCCCGATCGGCAAGCTTTCGCTCTACACCCTCATCGGCGGCATCGACCCCGCTCGCACTCTTCCGATCGTGCTCGATGTGGGGACCGACAACGTCGAACTCCTCGACGACCCCCAGTATCTCGGCTGGCGCCACCGACGGATCGGCGACGACGATTACCGTGCGTTCATCGACGAGTTCGTCGCCACAGTGCACGAGCAACTGCCCGATGTGCTGCTGCAGTGGGAAGACTTCGCCACCGTGCATGCACAGCCGATCCTTGCCCGCTACCGCGACAAGCTACTTACCTTCAACGACGACATCCAGGGCACCGCCGCCGTCACCGTCGGCGCACTGCACGGCGCCGCAAAAGTAGCCGGCCGCCCACTGTCGCAGCAGCAGATAGTCATGCTCGGCGCAGGCTCAGCCGGCATCGGCGTCCTGGACATGATCCGCCGCGAGATGGTGACGGAGGGACTGTCCGAACAGGCCGCCCTAGAGCGGATCTGGGTTGTCGACGTGGTGGGACTCCTTACTGATGACCGCACGGACCTGTCCGACGCACAGCGTGAATTCGCCCAGCCCGCCAACCGGGTAGCTGGTTGGGGCTTGTCTGGGCCAGCCCAGCTTTCCGACGTCGTGCACCAGGTCGACGTCGGTGTCCTGCTCGGCCTGTCCACGGCCGCCGGTGCCTTCACCGAGGACATCGTGCGTGAGCTCGCCGGCAAGACCGAGCGGCCGATCATCTTCCCGCTCTCGAACCCGACAAGCCGCGCCGAGGCGCATCCGGCCGAATTGGACCGGTGGACCAATGGGCGAGCGCTGATCGCCACGGGCTCGCCATTCGCACCGATAGAGCGCAATGGAGTGGAACGGCCTATCGCGCAATGCAACAATGTCTACATCTTCCCCGCGATGGGGCTTGCCGTCACCGCCGCGCAGGCGACCCGGGTTACCGACGACATGATGCGGGTTGCGGCGGCGACCCTGGGTGACGCGTCGCCCGCTCTCGCCGACCCAGAGCAGCCCCTGCTGCCGGCGTGGGCAGACGTGCCCGATGTCGCGGTGCGCATTGCCCACGCCGTCGCCGCCCAGGCCGTCGCGGACGGCGTGGCCCCTAAACGCAGCAACGAGGAGCTCACCCAACGCATCGCGCAGGTGCGCTGGATTCCCGACTATCCCGCCACGCCAGTGTGATGGGCATGGTCCGAAATGGGGTTCTAACTGCGATTTATCTTTGCTTTAAACCCCGGTCTGCGGAGCGGCGTTGACACCTGCACTGCAGGGTGTCGATGCGCAACCTACGTAGCGTAGTACGTACTTCTCTGGTGTCGCCCGGGCCGTGACCGGTGTCTGCTAAATAGGGCACCTCTCGCCAATACTTGTCCAGGAACACCCACAAAGGCGCACGTCATGAGCATCACCCACGATCGCGTGAAAACAGCGACACCGGATGTCGAAGAAGACCCTAACCGCATTCCTGAAGGGAATGTGGGTGTTGCGCCGGTTCCACCTGCACCAGAGGTTGTCTCCAGCACATCGGCAGCAGTGCCGTTGCAGCGCACGAAGACCTCCCATTGGTTGGCCGATACGACTCGCGCTGTCGCCGCGTCCGTGCGTCGCGTCTTCCGCAGCCCGACACGGGGCCCACGCCCGGCGCGCAAACACTACCCACCGCAGTACGGCTACCTCGAGCGCGCCCGCGTGGCTCGCGAAGTGAACAGACCATGAGTTCACCTGCGATTTATTGCAGTTAGCTATGGCGGTGGCGGAGGGATTTGAACCCTATTCAGCTACCTGGTCAGTAAGCAAAAATACGCTCTAGCTGCGCAAACACATCACAGCAGTTCACTCGAGTTAACTGTAACCGCGGCCAGATTCTGGCCAAAATGTAGCCACCCGCTGGATGGCCGATACGGTAGGTGCTCGCCAGCTTCCACGGCGCGGTGTACGCCGTCGACAAACGGCAAGACCGCGGGGCTGAATGTCTGCGACGCCGCGAAGAACGTTCGGACTCAGATTGTCGGATCCTCTTCCGCTTAGTTCGAACCGCGCGCACGATGGAGGAGTCCGCGGTCTCACAAGGTTGAGGAAGGGAGCGGGCGATGAAGGCGAAAGTCGGCGACTTTCTGGTAGTCAAGGGCACGACCACCGAACGGCATGATCAGCACGCAGAGATCATCGAGGTCCGCTCGCTGGACGGCTCGCCACCCTATGTTGTGCGCGGGCTGGCGACCGGCCACGAGGCAATCGTGTATCCCGGCTCTGATGCGGTGGTCGTCACCGCCGCCGAGCACACCCAGGCGGCCGAGCGCGCGGCAGCGCGGGCCGGTCGCGTTGGTAGGTAGCCGCGGCTCAGCTGGCCGACCCCAAGGTGGTGCGCATCAGCATCACGCTGCAGTTGGACCAGAGTGACAACGTGAAGTCGAGGCCACATCCGGTCGACCAGATGCCGCCTGGCACCTTCGTCGACGTCACGATGGTCGATGCGTTGCTCCACGGTCCCTGCGGCGAGATCGGCCGGAGCCAGAGCCGTCGATCTCTCGTCGTTGACACCGGATATTTGCGCACGATGTAGCACAGCACAATCATGGCCGGATGCCGATCCTTGATCGACTCAACAGCGGTTCTGGGGTATAGCTCCTACATGGCGTGCAATGCTTTCGTGCTGGGCGGGGGCGGTGTGCTCGGAGCCGCTGAGGTCGGCATGGCGCGCGCGCTGCTGGAGGCAGGAGTGCAGCCGGACCTGGTGTGCGGAACTTCGGTCGGCGCGATCAATGGCGCGGCCATCGCGGCGGATCCCACCCCCGATGGCGCCCAGCGTTTGTTGGCGATCTGGGACGCACTCGCAGAAGACGGAATACTCGACGGTTCGCTGATCCGGCGAGTCGCCGAAGTCGTGCGCGGTAGGACTTCGTTGCACGGCAACGGCGGGCTTCGTCGGATGTTGCGTGACCGGTTGCCCGCGCAGACCTTCGAGGAACTCTCCGTGCCGTTCGAGTGCGTGGCGGCCAGCATCGAAAGTGCCAAAGAGCACTGGTTCAACGCGGGGGATCTGATCGAGCCGGTTCTCGCGTCGTGTGCGCTGCCGGGGGTGTTCCCGCCGGTGCGAATCGGCGATGAGCACTTCTTCGATGGTGGCCTGGTGAACAGCATCCCTTTGGATCGCGCGGTGGCCCACGGTGCCGACACCGTATGGGTGTTGCACGTCGGGCGTTTGGAGGAGGAACTGCGGCCGCCACGGTTCTTGTGGGAGGTCGCGTTCGTGGCCTTCGAGATCTCGCGCAAGCATCGCTTCCACAGCGATCTCGAACGGGTAGGCTCCGAAGTCACCGTGCATGTGCTTCCGACTGGCTTGCCGCAGCGGCCCGCGGCGACGTGGTCGAATCTGCGGTACCGGGACACCCGCCGAGTCTCCCGGCGGGCCGATTTGGCCTACGACGCGACCCGCGAATATCTCGAGGCGCTGCCATGACTCTGCTGCGCCGGGCCGTGACGGTGCCATTGGTGACCGTCCTCATGGTCTCCGTGTTGGTCTTTGGGCCGCTGCTCCTGGCCGTCGCAGGTCTGGCTGGACTCGCGGCGCGGTCGAGTCGGCCGACCAGGACGGTCGCCTTGGTGATGGCTTACGCAGTCATCGAACTGCGCACATTGGCGAGGCTCGTGCGGGGTGGCCAGGACTGCGATCGGCTCATCAGTGACTTCCTCACCACGGCCTACGCCGCCGTGCGCCGAATCCTCGACGTCGAGGTGGTGCTCGACCCGGCTTCGGCGGCCCCGCAGGAGATTCCCCGCGAAGAGCCGGTCATCGCGCTTTCGCGCCACTGCGGCCCGGGGGATAGCGTGCTGGTGGCCTGGCTGCTCACGATCGAGTACCGGTTGCGGGTGCGAGCAGTCCTCAAGGCCGTTCTGCGGTACGAGCCCGTTTTCGACCTCGCGGGCGACTTGAAATGCGTGTGCTTCCTCAGCCACCACAGCGAGCGTGCCCGCGAACAGATTCACGATATGGCCGCGTCGCTGGTCGGCGGGCAAGCGCTGCTCCTGTTCCCCGAGGGAGCGAACTTCAGCTTGGCAAGGTGGCGCAGCGCAATCACCCGACTCCGTTCGGCCGGCCTGCGCCGCGCAGCCAACCGCGCGGTGCGGCAATCTCACACGTTGCCACCGCACACCCGAGGCGCTGCCGCTGCGGTAACCGGAGCACCGAGCGCCAATGTCCTTGTGGTAACCCATAATGGCTTTCGCCCGGACGGCCGGGCTCGGCCCTGGTGGCAGCTTCCCATTCACCGGCGATTGCTCGTCCGCACGGTTCTGGTCCCGTCCTCGCAACTTCCCGAGCCCGCTCAGCTGAAGCCCTGGCTGGAACGCACCTGGACCGAAGTCGATGCCTGGGTGGCCGCCCATACAACCAATGATGGATGAATTCGGGAAGCTGCGTCTCTGTGGTGGAGCTAAGGGGATCGAACCTGAGGAGGGTTTCTGCCAAGGCCGAAGTCTTCAGGTGGCTGGTTCACCGCGGCAGTCGCCAAGGCCGGGGTTCAAAGCATTACCCCTCACGGTGTTCACCGCGGATCACAGCGAACCTAAAAAAGCAGTCTAGCTGCGCAAACAGCGAGAAAGTTTTGGCGGTGGCGGAGGGATTTGAACCCTCGGACGGTGTTAGCCGTCACACGCTTTCGAGGCGTGCTCCTTAGGCCGCTCGGACACGCCACCGCCGAGCAGCTTACCGAACCAGCCACCGTTCACCCCAATCGCTGGCGAGCGAAGAAGGCCTCCAGCGGTGCGACACACTCAACCGCGAGCACACCGCCGCGCACAGCCGGGCGATGGTTGAGCCGCCGGTCGCGGACTACGTCCCACAGCGATCCGACTGCTCCGGTTTTAGGTTCCCAGGCTCCGAACACCAGCCGCTCGATGCGTGCCAGCACCAGGGCGCCCGCGCACATGGTGCACGGTTCGACGGTGACCGCGAGCGTTGCTCCCTCCAGCCGCCACCCGTCGCCGAGCACGCCGGCCGCCGCCCGCATTGCCAGGACCTCGGCATGCGCGGTGGGATCGCCCAGGGCCTCTCGGGCGTTTACCGCCCGAGCGAGTTCGGTTCCGTCGGCGCCGATGACCACCGCACCGATCGGCACGTCGCGTGGGCCCGCCGTCGCAGCAACCGCCAGTGCAGCACGGATCAGATCTTCGTCCGTGGTCACCGACCGGGCCTCATGGCGGCGA
>JBEKNM010000015.1:0-19086 GCA_049522835.1 Mycobacterium sp. | reverse complement strand
CGTGGCGTCGGTGATTGGCGCTGCCCCGCAGGGCACTCCGATGCCCGCGCCAATGCCAAGCGCCCTGACCTTTCCGCCACCGGCGGGGCCACCGCCGACCGACTCGGGCCCGCCACCACCTGGCGGACCACCGCCGCCGCCCGCACCGCCGCCGCCACCCTCGCCGGTGACGATCACCCAGACTGTGCCCGCAGCGCCGCCGCCGCCGCCCCCACCAGATGTACCGTCTAACGGGCCCGGGGATCCCACCAGCGACCAGGCTGACGATCCGGAGGTGCCCCCACCGCCGCCCGGCGCGCCCGACGGAATTGTCGGGGTGGCGCCACACGCGGTGATCATCTCCATCCGGCAGTCCTCGCGGGCCTATGAACCGGTCAACCCTGGGCCTGGCGACATGGAGGGACGCAAGAAAGCCGGTACCATCGCGTCGCTTGCGAGTGCCGTCGTGCACGCCGCGAACATCGGCGCCAAGGTGATCAATGTCAGTGTGACAGCGTGCGTCTCGGCAGCCGATCCGCTGGATCAGGGCGCTATTGGCGCCGCCGTCTGGTATGCCGCCACCGTCAAGGACGCGGTGATCGTGGCCGCGGCAGGCAACGACAGCGAAGATGGCTGCGCCCAAAACCCTTCGTTCGACCCACTAAGTGCGTCTGATCCCCGCGACTGGCACCAAGTCAAAACCGTGTCGTCGCCGTCATGGTTCTCTGATTACGTGCTGTCGGTGGGTGCGGTCGACAATTCGGGCGCACCGATCAGCAAGAGTCTGGCCGGGCCCTGGGTGGCCGCTGCCGCACCCGGCGTCGGCATCATGGGGTTGTCCCCGGCGAGCGGGGGACCAGCGAACGCCTACCCACCGATTCACCCGGGCGACAAGAACATGCCGATGTGGGGCACAAGTTTCTCCGCGGCTTACGTCAGCGGGGTGGCCGCGTTGGTGCGCGCCAAATATCCTGGGCTCTCTGCCCACCAGGTCATCAACCGGATTCTGCAGACTGCACACAATCCGCCACGCGGAGTCGATAATCAAGTCGGCTACGGTGTGGTCGATCCGGTGGCCGCACTGACTTTCGATGTGCCTGCGGGGGACCGACTTGCACCTGCGGCTCAGAGTCGGGTTATCAAGCCGGTCCCACCGCCTGCGCCACCGGACCACCGTGCCCGCAATGTTGCGTTGGTATTCGCCGGTGTCGTAGTGGTCGTCATCGCGGTAGCCTCGTTGATCGCTCGGGCGCGGCGGGAGCGATGAGCGCCGCGACAAAGCTGGCGATCGTCGTCGGCGTCTTTGCTTCCGTTCTCGTCGGTTGGGCGGCTGATGGATATTTGGGTGCCGCAGCGGGTTTGGCGATCGGGCTCGTCGTCGGTGTCGTTCCGTGGCGGGGCCAGCCGTTATGGTCGTGGCTGATCGTGTGTCGGCGGGGCCGTCGACCGATCAGGTGGCATGAGCCGCTCACGGTGGCCAATGATCGTGCCGGCGGCGGAGTCCGATACCAGGACGGCGTCGCGGTCGCCGCGGTGCAACTGCTCGGGACGGCGCATACCCCAACCCTGTTCACTGGATCGACCTCAACGTACACTGAAAATTCCTTAGAAATAACCGATCTGCTGCCGCTACTGCATCAGAGCCTTGGTCTGCAGGTCGATTCGCTCAGCGTGATCAGTGCGGGGGCTCGACGGCGCAGCACCGGCGACTATTCGCGGGTGTATGACACGCTGATCGGTACGCCACCCTATGCCGGGCAGCGCGAAACCTGGCTCATCGTGCGAACCTCAGCCCTCGGTAACGCCGAGGCCCTGCGGTGGCGTACCTCGGTCGGCACTGCGACTCTCGCGGCGGCGCAGCGGATCAGTGCGGCGATGCGCCAACAGGGCATTCGCGCAAAAGTGGCGACGGCCACCGACATCGTCGAGATGGAACGGCGCTTAGGCCGATCCGCGCTGGACGTGCTCAATAGGCGCTGGCGGTCGGTGCGCAGTGACACCGGCTGGTTGACGACCTACTGGTACCAGCCCGGCGACATCACTGCGGAGAAGCTGGCCCAGGCTTGGTCGGCGCGTGCCGACGGGATCATCCAGAACGTCACGCTTTTCGGCCCGGACACTGCCACTGCCACCGTGACAGTGCGTAGCGCGCAACCACCGACAGCACCGCTGAGCGTGATGCTGCGGACGTTGCCTGGTGAGCAGGCCCAGGGGGTTGCGGCCAATCTGTGCGGTCCGCTGCCGCTGCTGCGCGGCATACGTCGCGGGACGCTGCACGGTCCGCTGGTTGTCCCAATCGGACCGTCGGGTGTGCTGCTCGGCAAGGTGAGTGGCGGAAACCGAATAATGCTGCCGTTGGACGACGCCGGAGAGTTCAGCCGGGTACACATTGCCGCCGAGGACTCACTGGCTAAGCGGCTCGTTATCAGAATGGCCGGGGCCGGCGAGCGGATCACCGTGCACACGCGAAACACGCAGCGGTGGGCCAGCGTTCGCATGCCGGATATCGTCGTGAGTGATCAGCCTAAACCGGTCTCCGGCACGACGGTCAGCGTCGTGGACGGCACGCTGGTGCCTGCGCCCCGTCCGAACACCCTGATCTCCGTGGGAGAACCCGGCGAGCCGTACCGCGGAACTGCCAATGTGCTGATCAGGCAGACAGGGCCGGCGACGGTAGAAGTTACAGCTGCCGGTCAAGTGCACACGGTGGAAGTCGAGTTGTTCCGAGCCGAAAACCGCTACGTGTCTTCTGAGCCGACGACCTTGCGAAGCTCTGATCTCGCACCGGTGGACACACAATGACCAGCAGCTCTACACCTGGCGCCGCACGCAAGCGGTTCGATCAGGCGATGGCGTTACTCAATGCTGGGACTCAACCCGATGTCGCGGCAGCCGGGCAGCGGTTTCGAGAAGCGACGGAGATCGACTCGTCGATGGCTGACGCCTGGCTGGGCCGGATCGCCACAGGTGACGAGACGTTATCGACAGTGCAGCAGCTCTATACGTACGGAGCCCGGCTGCACCGGGAGACCAACCGACTTGGCCTTCGCTTGTCCGCACCAATCAAAGCCGGCCCTTACCTGTCGATTTCGGTGACCGAGGCCTCGCATGCCGGCCTGGCGCTGGCAAGTGCACTCATCGATGATCGCCAGTACGAGAAAGCTGAAGCGTTGCTGGCGGATTCCTCGCTGCTGGACACCTGGGAGAATCATCAGTGGCATCAGTACATCGAGGCATATTTGATGTTCGCCACCCAGCGCTGGCCGGACGTGATCTCGGTTGCGGCGGCAATCTTGCCGCCGCAGGCCATCATCATGTCGGCGGTCACCGCGGCGACCTGCACGGTGGCGGCACACGCCGCGGCCCATCTCGGTCAGGCGCGGGTCGCCCTCGAGTGGACTGACCGCGTCGAGCTGCACACCGGACGTGTGGGCCTGACCGCGTCGCGTCGCCAGCATCTCGACACTGCTGTTACCGCAATCGATCCCAACGAGTTTCCATTGATCGCGGCCGACCTGGCCTACGCGCGCGGCATGGCGCATCGCCAGCTCAGCGAGGAGCACAAGGCGCAGATCTGGTTGTCGAAGGCGACGATCAACGGTGCGCTGATCGAGCCCGCCAAGCAAGCGTTAGCTGACCCCGCGCTACAGCTGGTAGTCACCGACGAGGAAGCCATCAACACCCGCACCGACAAATGGGATGTAACCACCGAGCTGTCGCAGCAGCAGCGTCAAGAGGAGGAACACCAGGAGCGCCGGAGCGAACTCCTGCAGGAGGGTCGTGCGTTGCTCGACAACCAAGTCGGGTTGGCCGAAGTCAAACGGACGGTCGCCGAACTCGAGGACCAGATCGAGGTCCGGGCGCTGCGCCTGGCGGCCGGTCTGCCGGTGGCCAATCAGACGAACCACATGCTGTTGGTGGGACCGCCAGGCACCGGTAAGACCACCACTGCGGAGGCGCTGGGAAAGATCTACGCCGGGCTTGGCATCGTGCGTCATCCCGAGATCATCGAAGTCAAGCGGGCCGACTTCTGCGGCGAACACATCGGGGCATCAGGGCCGAAGACCAACGAACTGATCGACCGCTCACTAGGCCGCATCCTATTTATGGATGAGTTCTACTCGCTGGTGGAACGCCACCAGGACGGCCGACCGGACATGATCGGCATGGAGGCAGTCAACCAGCTCTTGGTGGCGCTTGAGGTGCACCGATTCGACTTCTGCTTCATTGGCGCTGGATACGAGAAGGAAGTGGACGAATTTCTTACCGTCAACCCGGGTCTGGCGGGCCGGTTCAACCGCAAATTGCGGTTCGAGTCCTACACGCCCGACGAGCTGGTTGAAATCGCGATTCGCTACGGCAAGCCTCGCGCCACCATTCTGGAACCTGCCGCCGGCGACGCGCTTAAGGCCGTCTGTGAGACGTTACGTGCCTATCACGCACCCGACGGTCTGCACGGCATCGATGTCATGCAGAACGGACGCTTCGCGCGCAACGTGGTTGAGCGTGCCGAGCGGCTGCGGGATTCGCGGGTGGCCGCCCAGCATCGCAGCGACAAAGGCTCGGTGACGGTCGAAGACTTGCAGGCGTTGCGCACCCAAGACGTGATCGCCGCGGTGAGCGACGCGTGCGCCGAAAAGCATGTGCCGATAGAACTGTGAATGCTGTGCAGCAGATTCGCGAGGAGCCAGCGGCCAGCGAGCCCGGCCGACGTGCACACAGCTCCAGTCTTTATGGCGCTCCGCGCGGCTCAAATCGGAAAACCGCGATCCGGCCCGCCAATGCCTCGAATTCATCGGCCGTTCCATCGCGCACCATCCCGGAGCGCTTCGCGAACGCCACGCCGACTGGCACTTCGGCCGGAAATGCCCGCAGCACCGGGCGTGCTTCCTCGGCGCTCAGCTCGACGATCCTGACTTGCCGCGACCGCCGGCCCCGGGCCAGCGTGCCGGTTCCCGCGGCGCGGGCGTTGGCTGCCCACTCAGCGCCGGGATATCCGGCCACCACGTAGAGGCCGCCGTGGAATTCGAACGGCGTCATCGGCGTGCTGCGCGGCCTGCCCGACTTGCGGCCAGGCACCGTCAACACCATGGCGGGGCCGGTCGGTATGCCCAGCTTCTGCACCGCGATCATCACTCGATTCATGTGTTTGAGATAGCGCGGCGGACGTGGTTCGGACATGACTTTCCAGCCTTCCTAGGTGTCTGTTGTTGTGGATTGCGCAAATAGGTCTCGGTTCCCGGACACCCAGTCCGCGAACGTCGTCGCCGGGCGGCCGAGGATCTTTTCCACGCCCTGGGTGACAAGGGCGGGTTTGTCGAGCGTCTCGGCGAGCATAGCCGTATAGGCGTCGGCGAACTCGGCGGCGAAACCCAAACCGATGAACCGTTGCCGCACCAACTGCGCCGGCACTTCCCGGTACTGCAGCGGACGATCCAGGACGGTGCCGATAACTCTCACCAGTTCTGAGTTGGTGAACGCCTGCGGACCGGTCAGCGGAATCTGCTGACCGACCAGCTCATCGGTGAGCAATGCACGCGCCGCTACTGCTGAAATGTCGCTGTCGACGATCGGCGCGGACGAAGCCGATGCATATGGGCCCGCCACCACATCGCCGGCCCGGATCTGCGCCGACCACATGCCGGCGAAGTTCGTCGCGAAGACCGTGGGTCGCAGGCTCACCCACGCCAGGCCGGAGTTGACGGCGAGCTGTTCGACTTCCTTATTGCGGTCCCCGCGAACTCGAGAAGGCTGCCGCGAGAAGTCGTCGTCGGCATTGATGGCCGACAATGCGACCAGCTTCTCGACACCGGCCTCCACACACTGCGCCACCACATCGGCGAGCTGTGGACCGAGCGCGCGAGAATTCAGAAATACCGCCGAGGCTCCCGGCAGTGCTTCGGCTGCCGAGCCGATCGCCTCCACGGAAGAGCCGAATTGAGCGCTCTCCGGAGTGCGGGTGACAGCCCGTACTCGAGCTCCGGCGGCGACAAGTTCGGCAACGAGGGGGCGGCCGACGTTTCCGGTCGCTCCGGTTACGACGATCGACATGATGTGGTCCCTTCGTGTGGAAACGGATCTTGTCCAAGCTCTTCACCAAAGACGGGGCCAAAGGTGGCAAAGTTACAGTGAGCATCAGGTAACTTTTTTCGGCTCCAGATCGTCGACGTTTCATGAACCCATTGCAGTCACCGAGCGACCAGGTCAGCGAGGCGTGGCATCGCCATCGTCCGTATCTGGTCAACCTCGGCTACCAAATAACCGGAGATGTCGGCGACGCCGAAGACGTTGCCCAAGAAGCATTTCTGCGGCTGTCGCGTACTGGACCGAACGAGATCGAGGATATCCGCGGCTGGCTCACAGTGGTCACCACCCGGCTCTGCCTCGACCAGGTGCGTTCGGCGCGCGCCCGCTATGAACGCCCCGGTGACCTCGCCGATGACGGCCACCAGGTCATGGTTGGCGAGTCGCGTCGCATGGACCCGGCCGATCGCGTCACCCTCGACGACGAGATCCGCACTGCGCTACTGGAAGTCTTGCGCCGGCTCAGCCCCGGCGAACGAGTGGCTTTCGTGTTGCACGATGTGTTCGGGGTGTCCTTCGACGCGATCGCCGAAACCGTGGGCCGCCCCGTTGGCACCTGCCGTCAGCTGGCCCGGCGCGCACGTGCGAAATTCACTATGGCACAACCGAAGTTGACCGAAGTAGCATCGGCCGAGCACCAGTTGGTTACCGAGAAATTCATTACCGCATGCGCGAATGGCGACATCGCCTCATTGACCGCGGTCCTGGATCCGACGGTGTGGGGCGTCGGGACGATTCTGGCCGAACCGGCCCCGCCCCCGCAGGTCAACCGTGGGCCGCACGATGTGGCCACCAACCTGCTGCAATATCTGGGACCTGGAGTGACGCTGGTCAGCGGGCCCGCCGGGCAGCCGGTGGTGCTGGCTTTCGCCGACCGCCGGCTCTTCGCTGCCATTGTGTTGTCAATCCGCGGGCGCCTTGTGACCAAGATCGAGGCGATCGCCGATCCTTTCGCGCGGGCAGGGGTTTCCGGGGCCCTGCCGAACGGCCCCGCTTAGCTCTTGTCGTCACCGGGCCGTCGGTCCCGCCCACGCTCGGGCTGCGCCGCGAAATACCCGGTGATCGTCGCCGTGACCTCGAGAAACTTGCGCCGTGTCGCCAGGGCCATTTCGTTGCTCACATCGACAACGCCGCCGGGCCGTAGATGGGGATCGAAGGGCACCTCGACCACCGGCCGTCCGCGATCGATAAATACGCGAGCCAGCAGCGCCCGGGTGCGTTTGTCGGCGTGCCCGTCCGAATCGTTGAGCACCACGATGCTGCTTTGCAACAACCGCGTCAGGCCGCGATCTGACAGCCACTCCATGGTCCTGGCAGCAGCGGAGGCTCCGTCCGCCCACGGCGAGGACACCACGATCAGCGCATCCAGATCGCGCAGGACTTCCTGGGTAACCGGTGCGTCCATCGTCGAGCCACAGTCGATCACCGAGATCGCGAAATGACGATCCAGCCGCAATGCGGCCTCCCGGTAGATCGCTGGATCGAGGACCCGGCGTGGACCGACCGCCGGCTGGCACCCGAGCACATGCAGGCCTGTGGAGTTACGGCCCAGCCGCGCAATCACATCGGTGAAGGACACAAGGTTCTTATCAGCCGTCAGTTCCCAGAACGAGCCAGTCGCCTGCGGGTCGATCCTGCTACTCAGTCGGCCGAATGCGGTGTCGGCGTCGATCGCCACGATGCGGTCTTGCTTACGGAGTTCGGCGAAGATCGAGCCGACAGTGGCTGCCACCGACGTTTTTCCCACGCCACCCTTGCCCAGCACGCCGACCTTGTGGTTGCCACGCAGAACGGTCTGTATGGTCGCTTCGAACTGAGCGTCCTGGCGTTGCGCGGCCGACGGACCCGGAATGACGAGCCCGAAGGTCAACAGCGCAACGATGCGCCGCCAGCCGCGGTCGGCGGCCTGCGCCGGGAGCATGGGTGCCGCTGCGGCGCCGCCCCAGTTGCCTGGCGGCACCGCGGTTCGTGGCGGGGCAGGCGGAGTGGCCGGCTGGCGCGGCGCGGCAGGAGGAGGCGCCGGCCGGCGCGGCGGGGCAGGCCGAGCGGCCAATTGCTGGCGTGGCGGTGCAGGAGCGGCCGGTTGCTGGCGTGGCGGTGCAGGAGGTGGAGGAAGTGGAGCCCCGGGCGAGGGCGGGGCACTGGGTGGCTCGGGTCGCAGCCGGTCCCGCAGAAATTCGTCGCGCTCGTTCATGGGCTCCTCAGGGCCAGACCAGTATCAGTCCAGTATCGGACACGTGCCGCTTTTAGAGTCTTATTAGTATCGTGCAAACTTAGTGAGGCTAAACCACGTCGCCGCCGCGATGTCTTCGGCGGTGCGGTCGGTGCGCGTGGGGCCGGGGCCGACAGCGTTGCTGCCTCGCTTTATCGCGGGCCATGTTGCCGGTGTGACGGTGGTCCACGACTCCGGGGATGGCGGCGGCGGGCCTTGGACTGCGATCGCAGCAAACATGCTTAAGCGGGCGAGTGGTCGACCGCCAAACAGGGATCCAGGCCGTCGCGGGTAAACTGCCGACGGCAAAACGGGCCACGCTGGTGCGGTCCATTTCTGGCTGCTGCGCAGGTACATGCGGACGGCAGGCAGGTTAGTATTAGGGAAGTTGGCATGTCAGGCGGTTTTTGTCATATCGTTTTACGACTTGTCGAGACCGGCTCCACGCCCACCGTTCAGCGCTGCACGGACGAATCCCTAACTGAATCATCTCCACCTGGGGTACAGCCTATCGACAAGACCGAAGGGGCCCAGCCCGCAACCTCCGGGTGCGGTCCAGTCGGAGCCGCTTACATGTCGCGCAGAATTTTGTTGTGAAGGGTCAGGTGGGTATGACGCCCAAGCGCGTCGGGCTTTATAACCCCGCGTTCGAGCACGATTCGTGCGGGGTGGCGATGGTCGTTGACATGCACGGCCGGCGTAGCCGCGACATTGTGGACAAAGCGATCACGGCGCTGCTCAATCTCGAACATCGCGGTGCTCAAGGAGCTGAGCCGCGCAGTGGTGACGGTGCAGGCATCCTGATTCAGGTCCCGGACGGATTCCTTCGGGAAGTCGTGGATTTTGAGCTGCCCGCCCCGGGCAGTTACGCAACCGGTATCGCGTTTTTGCCGCAGTCGTCCAGAGACGCCGCGGCTGCCTGCGCCGCGGTGGAAAAGATCGCCGAATCCGAGGGCCTGCAGGTGCTGGGTTGGCGGAATGTGCCCACCGACGATTCATCGCTGGGCGCGCTGTCCCGCGACGCGATGCCCACCTTCCGCCAACTGTTCTTGACTGGGGCGTCCGGCATCACCCTGGAACGGCGCTGCTACGTGGTTCGCAAGCGCGCCGAGCACGAGCTCGGTACCAAAGGTCCGGGCCAGGATGGGCCGGGCCGGGAGACCGTGTACTTCCCAAGCCTTTCGGGCCTGACGTTCGTCTACAAGGGCATGCTGACCACCCCGCAGCTCAAGGCGTTCTACCTCGATCTGCAAGACGCTCGGCTGACCAGTGCGCTGGGGATCGTGCACTCGCGGTTCTCCACCAACACCTTCCCGTCCTGGCCGTTGGCACATCCATTCCGTCGTATCGCCCACAACGGCGAAATCAACACCGTCACCGGCAACGAGAACTGGATGCGAGCCCGCGAGGCGTTGATCAAGACCGACGTCTTCGGATCGGAAGACGACGTCGAGAAGCTGTTTCCGATCTGTACCCCGGGTGCGTCCGACACCGCGCGCTTCGACGAGGTGCTCGAACTGTTGCATCTGGGCGGGCGCAGCCTGGCCCACTCGGTCTTGATGATGATCCCCGAGGCCTGGGAACGCAATGAGAGTATGGACGGGCGCAGACGGGCCTTTTATCAGTATCACGCCTCTTTGATGGAGCCGTGGGACGGCCCGGCGTCGATGACGTTCACTGACGGCATCATCGTGGGCGCCGTGCTCGACCGCAACGGCTTACGGCCGTCGCGGATCTGGGTCACCGAGGACGGCTTGGTGGTGATGGCTTCCGAGGCCGGGGTGCTGGACCTGGACCCGTCGAAGGTGGTCCGCCGGATGCGCCTGCAGCCGGGCCGGATGTTTTTGGTGGACACCGCGCAGGGTCGCATAGTGGCCGACGAGGAGATCAAGGCGGAGCTGGCGGCCGCGCACCCTTACCAAGAATGGCTCGACAAGGGAATGGTTCTGCTCGACGACTTGCCGCAGGGCAACTACGTGCGGATGCCGCATCATCGACTTGTCATGCGGCAGCTGGCTTTCGGCTACACCTACGAAGAGCTCAACATCCTGGTGTCACCGATGGTCCGCACCGGCGCTGAGCCGATCGGGTCGATGGGAACCGACACCCCCGTCGCAGTGTTGTCGCAGCGTCCGCGGATGTTGTACGACTACTTCCATCAACTCTTCGCTCAGGTGACCAACCCGCCGTTGGACGCCATCCGCGAGGAGGTGGTGACCAGCCTGCAGGGCATCACCGGCGGGGAGGGTGACCTGCTCTCCCCGAGCGAGAGTTCGTGTCACCAGATCAGGCTGTCACAACCGATTCTGCGTAACCACGAGCTGGCCAAGCTGATCAATCTCGACCCCGATGATGAGGTCAACGGGCGCCCACACGGCATGCGGTCCAAGGTGATTCGCTGTCTGTACTCCGTCGCCGAGGGGGGCGCCGGACTCGCGACAGCACTGGACGAGGTGCGCGCCGAGGCGTCGGCGGCCATTGCCGACGGGGCGCGGGTGATCATCTTGTCCGACCGCGGATCCAACGAGCAGATGGCCCCGATACCGTCGCTGCTCGCCGTTGCGGCGGTGCACCACCATCTGGTGCGGGACCGGACGCGCACCCATGTGGGTCTGGTGGTCGAATCCGGTGATGCCCGCGAGGTGCACCACATGGCGATGTTGGTCGGTTGCGGCGCGGCAGCGGTCAACCCGTACCTGGTGTTCGAGTCGATCGAGGACATGCTCGACCGAGGTTCTTTCGAGGGCGTCGCCGAGGGTATCGACCGCGAGACGGCGTTGAACAACTACGTCAAGGCTGCCGGCAAGGGCGTCCTGAAGGTGATGTCCAAGATGGGTATTTCCACGTTGGCTTCCTACACCGGTGCGCAACTGTTCCAGGCGGTCGGCATCTCTCAGGACGTGCTCGACGAGCACTTCACCGGGCTCAGCTGCCCAACCGGCGGGATCACCCTGGACGACATCGCCGCCGACGTGGCCGCCCGCCACAGGCTGGCTTACCTGGACCGGCCGGACGAACGCGCGCATCGCGAACTCGAGGTGGGTGGGGACTACCAATGGCGCCGGGAGGGCGAGTATCACCTCTTCAACCCCGAGACGGTCTTCAAGCTGCAGCACGCCACCCGCACCGGGCAATACAAGATCTTCAAGGAGTACACCCGTCTCGTCGACGACCAGAGCGAGCGGATGGCATCGCTGCGCGGCCTGCTCAAGTTCCGTGCGGGTGTGCGGGCGCCGGTTCCGCTGGACGAGGTTGAGCCCGCCAGCGAAATCGTCAAACGCTTCTCGACGGGAGCGATGAGCTACGGCTCGATCTCCGCGGAGGCCCACGAGACGCTGGCCATTGCGATGAACCGCCTGGGCGGCCGATCAAACAGCGGTGAAGGCGGCGAAAACGTCAAGCGATTTGACCGCGATCCCAACGGGGATTGGCGCCGCAGCGCGATCAAGCAGGTCGCCTCGGCCCGATTCGGGGTCACCTCGCACTACCTGACCAACTGCTCTGACATCCAGATCAAGATGGCCCAGGGTGCGAAACCCGGCGAGGGCGGCCAGCTTCCGGGAAACAAGGTGTACCCGTGGGTTGCCGAAGTGCGGCACTCCACGCCTGGCGTCGGATTGATCTCGCCGCCGCCGCACCACGACATCTACTCCATCGAGGATTTGGCGCAGCTGATCCACGATCTGAAGAACGCCAACCCATCCGCCCGGGTGCATGTCAAGCTGGTCTCCGAAAACGGGGTGGGGACGGTTGCGGCCGGAGTCTCTAAAGCGCACGCCGATGTGGTCCTGATCTCGGGACACGATGGCGGCACCGGCGCAACCCCGCTGACCTCGATGAAGCACGCTGGTGCGCCCTGGGAGTTGGGTCTGGCCGAGACGCAGCAGACGTTGCTGCTCAACGGGTTACGGGACCGCATCGTGGTTCAGGTGGACGGCCAGCTCAAAACTGGACGCGACGTGATGATCGGCGCGCTGCTCGGGGCCGAGGAATTCGGCTTCGCCACCGCCCCGTTGGTGGTTTCCGGCTGCATCATGATGCGGGTGTGCCATCTGGACACCTGCCCGGTGGGCGTGGCCACCCAGAACCCCGTGCTGCGGAAGCGCTTTGCCGGCAAGCCCGAGTTCGTCGAGAACTTCTTCATGTTCATCGCCGAAGAAGTCCGGGAATACATGGCACAGTTAGGCTTCCGCACCTTCAACGAAGCCGTCGGCCAGGCGGGAGCGCTGGACACCACGCTGGCGCGCGCGCACTGGAAGGCGCACCGGCTGGACCTGACACCAGTCCTGCACGAGCCGGAGTCGGCGTTTATGAACCAGGACCTGTACTGCAGCTCTAGTCAGGATCACGGCCTGGACAAAGCGCTCGATCAGCAGTTGATCGTGATGAGCCGCGAGGCGTTAGATGCCGCTTCACCCGTCCGTTTTTCTACAACCATCAGCAACGTCAACCGCACGGTAGGTACCATGCTCGGCCACGAGTTAACGAAAGCCTATGGCGGTCAGGGATTACCGGACGGCACCATTGACATCACCTTTGACGGCTCGGCGGGCAACAGCTTCGGCGCCTTTGTGCCCAAGGGTATTACGCTGCGCATCTACGGCGACGCCAACGACTACGTCGGCAAGGGCCTGTCCGGTGGCCGGATCGTGGTGCGGCCGTCGGACAATGTGCCGCCGGACTACGTTGCCGAGGAGAACATCATCGGCGGCAACGTCATCCTGTTCGGCGCCACCAGTGGGGAGGCATTCTTGCGCGGCGTAGTCGGCGAACGATTCGCGGTCCGAAACTCCGGGGCGCACGCCGTGGTCGAGGGCGTCGGCGACCACGGATGCGAGTACATGACCGGCGGCAAGGTGGTCATCCTCGGCAGCACCGGCCGTAACTTCGCGGCCGGCATGTCCGGCGGTGTGGCCTATGTCTACGACCCCCAAGGCGAACTGCCGTCCAACCTCAACGGCGAGATGGTCGAACTCGAGGCCCTTGACTCCGATGACGTCGAGTACCTGCACGGCACCATCCAGGCGCACGTCGATGCGACCGATTCCGCTGTCGGCCAGCGGATTCTGGCCGACTGGCCGGGACAGCAGCGGCATTTCGCCAAGGTGATGCCCCGGGATTACAAGCGGGTACTGCAGGCCATCGCCAAAGCAGAACGTGACGGCGCGGATGTCGACAAGGCGATCATGGCGGCCTCGAATGGCTGATCCGAGCGGCTTCCTGAAATACACGCATCGGGAATTGCCGCAGCGTCGACCTGTCTCGCTGCGGCTGCGCGACTGGAACGAGGTCTACGAGGAATTCGACAACGAGACGTTGCGGGAGCAGGCGACTCGCTGTATGGATTGCGGTATTCCGTTCTGTCACAATGGATGTCCGCTGGGCAACCTGATCCCGGAGTGGAATGACCTGGTGCGCAGGGGCCGTTGGCGCGACGCGATCGAACGGCTGCACGCCACCAACAATTTCCCCGACTTCACCGGCCGGCTGTGTCCGGCGCCCTGTGAACCGGCGTGTGTGCTCGGCATCAACCAGGATCCGGTGACGATCAAACAGATCGAGCTGGAGATCATCGACAAGGCTTTCGATGAAGGCTTCGTGCAGCCGCTTCCCCCGGACAAGCTGACCGGAAAGACTGTCGCCGTGGTGGGTTCGGGCCCGGCAGGTCTGGCCGCCGCCCAGCAACTAACCCGCGCCGGCCACAACGTGGTCGTGTTTGAACGGGCAGATCGCATCGGCGGGTTGCTGCGGTACGGCATCCCGGAATTCAAGATGGAGAAGCGAGTCCTCGACCGGCGCCTAGAGCAAATGCGAGCTGAGGGAACCGAATTCCGGCCCAGCGTCAACGTCGGAGTCGACATCACCGCCGAGCAGCTGCGTGCCGACTTCGACGCGGTGGTGTTGGCCGGCGGCGCCACCGACGGGCGCGATCTGCCCATTCCGGGTCGGGATTTGGATGGCATCCACCAGGCGATGGAGTTCCTGCCCTGGTCCAACCGGGTCCAGGAGGGCGACGACGTCCTGGGCGCCGACGGTGAGCCACCGATCACCGCCAAAGGCAAGAAGGTTGTGATCATCGGCGGCGGCGACACCGGGGCCGACTGCCTGGGCACCGTGCACCGACAAGGCGCGGCCCATGTGCACCAGTTCGAGATCATGCCGCGTCCGCCGGACTCCCGCGCCGAATCCACTCCGTGGCCCACTTACCCGCTGATGTATCGGGTGTCGTCGGCGCATGAAGAAGGTGGCGAGCGGGTGTTCGCGGTCAACACCGAGGAGTTCGTCGGAAAAGACGGTCACGTGAGCGCGCTCAAGGTGCACGAAGTGATGCTGCAGGACGGCAAGTTCGTCAAGATGGACGGCTCCGATTTCGAGCTCGAGGCCGATCTGGTACTGCTGGCGATGGGATTCGTCGGCCCGGAGAAGCAGGGCCTGCTCACCGACCTCGGAGTCAAGCTGACCGACCGCGGCAACGTCGCCCGCGGCGCCGATTTCGACACCTCGGTCCCGGGAGTTTTCGTTGCCGGAGACATGGGTCGTGGGCAGTCATTGATCGTCTGGGCGATAGCCGAGGGCAGGGCTGCTGCCGCGGGTGCGGACCGGTATCTGATGGGGTCAACCGCACTGCCGGCGCCCGTCAAGCCGACGGCCGCACCGCTTCAGTAGTCCCACCAGTCACACCAGAAACACGGTTAGAATTGCTCGGCGTGCCTCCCTTCGTTTGCCAGACGACGGGTGTCTAATGACCCGTTGTGGGCCCCGTTACATAGCAGCCGCAACGGAGTCCCGGTTGAACGGACCGATCGCAGGAGTGATCACTGTGCACATCAACCCATTACCCCGGACACGGATGGCGCGAATCGCCTGGTCATGGTTTCGCTACCCGGTCAAGAGCCGCGAGTTCCCCGCCAAACACGAGCGCCTGGTAACCGCTGAAGAGTTGCTGTCATTCGGGGTGTAACCACCACCCCGCGGGTAACCGAATTCATTTGCTCAGCTATACGCCGAGTCGTTATCTAGGCGACAAGTCCTCGGCACGGTCCTCGAAACCCGCTCGGTTTCATCCGTCCCACAATCCCGAATCCCGAATCGCCTCTGCCAACGGTTCCAGGACGCCGGGGTCGTGCGGCGGGGAGATATAGACGATACCCAGCTGTAGGCCTTCGGCGGCCAACCCGGCCGCGGTCTCGATCACCTGCCCGTAGTTGCGCTCTGGTTCCAGGCGAAGGTGCGACGACAGGGTGATCTCTTTCGGATCCCGTCCGATGTCTGCGCAATGTGAGGCCAGCACGTCGCGCTTGTGCGCGAACAGCTCGGGGGGACCGCCGACGAAGTTCCAGTGCTGTGCGTAGCGCGCGGTGATCCGTAAAGTGCGCTTCTCTCCGCTGCCGCCGATGCAGATTGGCGGGTGCGGGAGCTGCACACCCTTGGGCTCGTTGCGGGCGCCTTTGAGCTGGTAGTACTTCCCGTCGAAGTCGGTGGTCTCCTGACTGAGCAGACTGGTCAGCACCGCACAGGCTTCCTCGAACCGGTCGAAGCGTTCCTTGATGGTGCCCAGTTCGATGCCGTAGGCGCCTGACTCCTGCTCGTTCCAGCCGGCGCCGATCCCCAGCTCGAGCCGTCCGTTGGAGATGACGTCGAGCGCAGCGGCCATATTGGCAAGCACCGCGGGGTGACGGTAGTGGATGCCGGTGACCAGGGTGCCCAGGCGCAGCCGTTTGGTGGCTTGCGCCAGCGCCGTCAGCGTCGTCCAGCCCTCCAGGCAGGGCCCGTCGCTGTCGGTGAAGATCGGGTAGAAGTGGTCGAAAGTCCATCCCGACTCGTAGACCTCGATATCGTCGGCGGCCTGCCAGACGGCCAGCATCTGTGCCCAGGTGGTGTGTTGCGGTGAGGTTTTGAACGCGAATCGCATTAGCCCGACGGTAGTCTAGGTTCGAGCGGCGTGGCGGCGAGGATTCTTACGGCGCATCTACACGCGGGTGAACGATGAGTTTCTCAGCCTGATCTTTCTGCTCGCACTCGTTCTCGGAGTCGGGAAGTACCCGAGTTAAAGAAGCCGATGTTGTTGGGTCCCGCCGTTTGCAAAGGCGACGCGTTGGCGGCCTCGGCCGTGGCTACTGCCCCGCGCCGGCATTCAAGAGTTGCACTATCTCGTTATGGAACGCCGCCGCCTGAGCACCGCCGACACTTCGTCGGCGCCCGCGGCTAGGACCCCGTCGTCGGGGCCGAAGCCGCCGCGGTCACAAACTCCGGCGCCGCGATCACAAACGACATCGCCATCCTCCTACGTGAACCGCCATCTTTTCGCCCCCGTCAGTGGTCTGGCTGAGGCACTTTAATGTGAATTGAAATCGTTAATATGTTTGACGGTGGCTGGGTGGTCGCCGACGACGCCTTAACACCGCCCTGAGTGAAACGTCGGCACGCACACCGGCCACTAACCCCCACGTCGAAAGACACCTCCGGCCAAGACGGCTACTGCCCGATCGGCGGTCGTACCCCGAGGGCGTGAGTCCCTGGCCAGGGCCGGGATAGGCCGGGCGGCGCCGACGCCGCGACCAGAACAGCACCTGCGCAGGCTTTTTCGACGCCAGCAGCTGACCCCAGTGGGCGGAGACCAGACGCCCCCGTGGGTCGCACGCGCCCGCAGCTGCGGAATCGACACTGACGTTTGGTGCTCGCCGGTATCGAATCGTGTGGTCGCCCCACCCGGTCGCGGCTCAGCATTCACCGTCGCATTCTAACCTAACGCTGTTATTAAACATTCTAACTTAACGCTGATAATAAAACGATCGAGTTTGCCGCCTTCCCCGTCACCCCGGAGTTGTACACCCTAATTCCGGTGTGAACGGGCTTGTGTTGGGATTGCTGGCCTCTTGCAGGAGCAAACCATCACCATTTCCATTTCCATTACCGCGGTGCGCTCGTCGAGCAGCTCGTCGAGGTAACTAGGGTCGGCGTGCAGCCGGTGATTTGCTGAGCCACACGCGCGCGCGAACGCCACGGCGGCACGTTCGATGTTGCCAGCGACGAGCCGGGCGACCTCGGCCGCGGCGGATTCGAGCAGGGCATTCCCTGCGAAAAAGTTTGCCGAGGCCGCCCAGCGCGGTTTTGACGAGACATAGCTCATCGTGGGCTGCATTCACAAAGTCCTGGGGGACCCTGCGGTGTGGCGCGGCACACTAAAGCCATGGATCCGGTAATCGCGCTGCGGCAGATCGCCTACTACAAGGACCGGAGCCGCCAAGACCCCAGACGCGTCATGGCGTACCGCAAGGCCGCCGACATCATTGAGGGCCTTGCCGACGCCGCGCGCGAGCGCCACGGCCAAGCCAACAGCTGGCAGTCCCTGCCAGGCATCGGACCCAAAACCGCGAAGGTCATCGCCCAGGCATGGTCCGGTCGCGAGCCCGACCTTCTGGTCGAATTACGCTCTGCCGCAACCGATCTTGGTGGCGGGGAAGTCCGCGCTGCGCTGCGCGGCGATCTGCATCTGCATTCGAACTGGTCGGACGGGTCGGCCCCGATCGAGGAGATGATGGCCACCGCGTCAGCGCTCGGCCATGAGTACTGTGCGCTGACCGACCACTCGCCGCGGCTCACGATCGCCAACGGTCTGTCGCCGGAACGGTTGCGAAAACAGCTCGACGTGATCGACGGGTTGCGCGACAAGTTCTCGCCGATGCGCATTCTCACCGGGATTGAGGTCGATATCCTCGACGACGGCAGCTTGGACCAGGAGCCCGAACTGCTACAGCGCCTCGACGTCGTCGTGGCCAGCGTGCATTCGAAGCTCTCGATGGACTCTGCCGCGATGACCCGCCGCATGGTGCGCGCCGTCTGCAACACCAACGCTGACGTACTGGGCCACTGCACTGGCCGGCTGGTCGCGGGTGACCGCGGCATCCGGCCCGAATCGAAGTTCGACGCCGAGGCGGTGTTCACGGCTTGCCGAGATCACGGCACCGCGGTGGAAATCAACTCCCGTCCTGAGCGCCGCGACCCACCGACCCGGCTGCTGAACCTGGCACTGGACATCGGCTGCGTGTTCAGCATCGACACCGATGCGCACGCGCCAGGTCAGCTGGACTTTCTTGGTTACGGCGCCCAGCGCGCGTTGGATGCGGGCGTACCCGTTGACCGGATCGTCAACACCTGGCCGGCCGAGCAGCTGCTGGAGTGGACAGCCCGAACTTAAAAACGCTAAGTCAATCGGGTAGGTGAGGCATTTCGGGGCCCGGGTCGTGGCCGACCAATACCGCGCGGGTGAGTGCGGATTTACCGAAACGATGACGTACCTGGTCGATTGCCGCGTCGACACCATCAAAAGCCAGGGTCTGCGGCTGGCTGAACGGCAGCATCAGCTGCTGGGCACCGCTGCGGTCGATACCCGACACCGCGAAGCCGACCAGAGTCAATCCACGCTGTGTGATCAGGGGGGCGGCCGACGCGACCAGCTGCCGAGCGACGGCCAGAATCGGCTGCGTCGACGACGTGGCCCACGGCAACGTGCGTGACCGGGTGGACCGGCTGAAGTCGTCGAACCGCAGGCGCAACACCACCGTCCGCCCGGTGCGCCCTGCGGCGCGCAGCCGGGCGGTGGTTCGGTCTATCAGGTTGACCACCACCGCGTCGATCTCGGCGGGCGACATGCGATTGCCGACGCTGCCCAGCGCCCGCTGCGCACCCACGGACCGGCGACGCACGCCGGTGGTCACGCGGCGGTGGTCGATGTTGCGGGACAGCGCAAACAGTTGGCGTCCCATTGCGGCACCCACCAGCGAAGCAAGCGCCGACTCGCTGAGTTCCGC
>JBEKNM010000014.1:0-19149 GCA_049522835.1 Mycobacterium sp. | reverse complement strand
GCCGCGCCTTCGCCACCATGGCCCGCACACTCGAGGTTCTCGACGCCCGCGGACTTGCCGACAACCTGTTGGCGCATTCAAACAAGGCACCGGGAGTCACGATTTTCGGGGGTGCCCGCATCGATCTCACCCACCTCGAATCGCCGTACCAATTCGCTATGATCACACCGCAGACCAATGTCGATCAGGCGCTGGTCGGCTACGCCGCAGATCAAGGCGCTGATATCCGGCGCGGCATCAACGTCATCGGACTCGATCAGGACGGCGACGGCGTGACCGTGACCGCGCGGCCGCAGGGCGAGGACGCAGAGCAGCACTGGCGGGCGCAGTACCTGATCGGCGCCGACGGTGCACACAGCACGGTTCGCGCGTTGGTCGGTGCAGATTTCCCGGGCAAGACGATCTTGTCGTCAATCGTGCTCGCTGATGTCAAGCTGGCGCACGGGCCGGCCGACGGTGGACTGACGCTGGGCAGTACTCGTGATGTGTTCGCGTTCTTAGCCCCCTACCAAGCCCCTTTCGAACGCCACGACTCGGAAGGTTCGTGGTATCGCGCGGTGGTATGGGACCGCAAACACCAGGTGGCCGACCACGAACCTGTCGATCAGGACGAGATCATCGGCGTCCTTGGGCGGGCAATGCAGACCGACCTCGGCGTGCTCGAGGTGGGATGGATGTCCCGATTCCACTGCGATGAAAGACAAGTCGCCCAATACAGGTATGGTCGCGTGTTCCTGGCGGGAGATGCGGCGCACGTCCACTCCCCCATGGGCGGGCAGGGCATGAACACCGGCATTCAGGACGCGGCGAACCTCGCTTGGAAGATCGACGCGGCGCTCGCAGGAGCGGACGACGCCGTCCTCGACAGTTACCACGACGAACGCCACCCGATCGGCAAGCGGGTCCTCATGCAATCCGGTCTCATGGCGCGCGGCGTCACGCTTCATCCACGTGCCGCACGGAGGCTACGAAATCTGCTGGCGCCACGCCTACTTCGCGTACCTCGCGTGCGCGATGCGATAGCGGGAAGCTTCGCGGGAACAACGTTGCGGTATTCGCACTGTGCGGGTGAGAGCTCTCTGGTAGGCAGCTGCGCGACCCAGATTCCATTGACGCAAAGCACGCTCGGCCAGATGCAACGCGTGCTGCCCGGCTTCGTTTTCGTTCGTGAGCGCGGCACGATTCCGGTCGACGCGACCGAGCTGCTCCAAGCGGAGCGGACCGACCCAGGTCCGGCAGTGCTGGTCCGGCCTGATGGTTACATCGCCTGGGCCGGCGACTCGGCCGACCGGTCCGCATGGGCTGCGGCCCTTGCTCGGTGGACAGCAGCACCTGGCAGCCGCTCGAGCCGCACCTGGTCGCTCCAAACTAACTGCGCCGCTGTACCATTCGATGCTCGAGAGCTCCTAAGACAGAGTCGCTGAGTTTGCCCAATGCGGCCAACAGAATGATCGCCAGCAGCATCACATCGGTACGACCGGTGTTCTGACTGTCGATCAGGAGAAATCCGAGACCTTTCGAGGAGGCGATCAGCTCCGCGGCGACCAGAAATAACCACGCGTTTGCCAGCCCCAATCTGAGCCCATTCACCAGCTCTGGGGCCGCAGCGGGCAGCATCACCGTCGTCAGCAACGAGACGCCGTGTCGACCGTATGCCCGTCCCACCTCTAGAAGCTGTGCGTCGACGTGCGAGAGTGCCGATGCCGTCGTCGTGTAGATGGGAAAGAACGCACCGATAGCGACAAGCAACAGCTTGGGCGTCTCGTCGATCCCAAACCACAAGAGCAACAACGGCACCCACGCCAACGAAGGCACAGTACGGAACGCCGCGACTGTCGGCGCCAGCAGCCTGCGTGCGACAACCGACAGCCCGACGAGTGAACCGAGTGCGAGCGCAGCAGCTGCCCCGGCCAGGTAGCCGAGCAGGACCCGCGAAATGCTCGCCTCCAAGTGGATCCATAGCTGGCCACGCCGAAGCAGGTCGCCCAGCGCGGCCACCACGTCGGCAGGAGCCGGCAACTGGCTGGCGGAGAACACCCCGGTCGCCGTGACAAACTGCCAGATCGCCAGCAGCAATGCCGGGACAACCAGCCCTGCCAGTGGTGCGGCGCGAATCCTCAGTGAGTTCGCTGAGCGTACTTCGGCTCGATTATCGTGCTCAGCGCGCCGCGGCCGGCCTCGTCGGATCTGATATCGGCGTCCGCCACGGCTATCGGCACTATGCTCGTCAGCACTGCGCGCTCCGGGTCCCCCGGCGTCGGATCGATGTCCAATGCCGTTCGCTGCAGTTCCTCCTGGGCCACGCTCGGCGTCACCTTCGCCTGCGAGGCGAGTAGGGCCACCAATTCGTCGGGGTGTGTCTTCGCCCATTGCCGGGCCTCCTCGTAGCTGTTGACCACCGCCTGGACGGCAACCGGATTTGCGGAGCTGAAGTCCTCGCGAACGTTCAGCACGCCATAGGAATTGAAATCCGGGTTGCGGTACAGCAACCGTGAACCTTGCTGCTGAACCGTCTGTGCCATGAAGGGGTCCAATCCGGCCCAGGCGTCGACATCGCCGCGTTCCAGAGCGGTTTTGCCGTCGGCATGCTGCAAGTTGATGATTTCGACATCGGCCGGCGAAAGCCCACCTGTCGCAAGCGATTGCAACAGGAAGAAGTAGGGATCAGTCCCCTTGGTGACGGCGATCTTTTTGCCTTTGAGGCCGGCCACAGAGTTGACGGTCGAATTCTTGCCGACGACCAGAGCCGTCCACTCCGGCTTGCTGTACACATCGATGATCTTGATCGGTGTGCCGTTGGCCCGCGCGACCAATGCAGCTGAACCGGCGGTGGACCCGAAGTCCAGACCGTTCGCGCGGAGGCCCTCGTTGGCCTTGTTGCTACCCGCCGAGAGCACCCAGGTGACGTTGTAGCCCCGGTTTTCCAGCAGGTGCTGATCGCGCACCACCAGACTCAGAGGGTTGTAGTACGCATAATCCACCCGGATGTCCTTTGACGCCGTGCTACCGGTGTTCGAACCGCAGGCAGACACGGCGGTGACTCCCGCGACAAGCAAAATCGTGGTCAGGTATCGACCTTTCACTACGCTTTCGCCTCCTCATCGAGCGCAGACCGCAGGCTGGCACTGCCGCGTCTGGGTACACCGAGTTCGTCCAACAACTGATCACGCAGCACGGTGATTCGCGGGTCACCGCGGTCCCGTGGCTTGGGAATTTCGACGTCGAATGTCGCGGCAATACCGGCGGCACCCTTCCGGCCCGGTCGAGCATCGGCACGCAGAACCAGCACTCGATCGGCGAGGATCGCCGCCTCGTCCACGTCGTGCGTCACTAAGACCGTGGTGGTGCCGGCCTCTTGCTGCACCGTGTCGAGCAGGTCCTGCATTCGTAGTCGGGTCAGTGCGTCGAGGGCCGCCAGCGGTTCGTCGAGGAGGAGGACGCGGGGCTGCCGGACGAGGGCGCGCGCGAGGCCTGCGCGTTGGGCCATGCCGCCTGACACTTGTCGCGGGTGGTGATCGCCGAATTCGTGTAGCCCGACGACATCCAGCCAATGCTGCACTGAGGCAGAGCCTTTAGTTCGCGCGGTGCCGGGCGGCAGTCCGAACTCAACGTTGGCCGCCAGCGATCGCCACGGCAGTAGTCGAGGTTCCTGGAACACCATGGCACAACGCGGGTCGATCCCGCGGACGGCCTCGCCGTCGATCTCGATCCGCCCATGGGTCGGACGTTCAAGACCGGCGATGAGCCTCAACAGGGTCGATTTGCCGCTGCCCGAAGAGCCGAGCAACGCGACTACCTCGCCCGGCTCGATCTCGATGTCGACCTCGTGCAGCACGGTGTGTGTTCCGAACGTTCGTTCGACATCACGAAGTGACACGCGTGCCGGCGCCGGACTGGTCGACATCACCCGCGCAGCATAGGGACGGCTCTGGCCGGCCGCCAGGTTTGCTGTGATCATGATTGAAACCCGTGCGCGCGGCCGACAGCGATGGCGTCCCGAGCGCGGCGGGACTGTTTGTACTTGAAGGTGGACATTTTGGAGCCAGTGGGAATAACTCCATAGCCGGAATCGTCTTTCGACCGGTCGGCATTCGTTGGTGGCCGTGCACACAGACCCGGGGGAGGAAGTCAGTGAACTGGTCAAATGCGGCAACCGGCCTGAAAACCGTGCCGCGGTCATCAGCAGTCGAAACGCATGGGCGGGATGGACGCCGGGGGCCCGGGGCGACCCAGGCCATGTTCGCCGGTGTGTTAGGTGTCCTTCTCGCAACGGGATGGGCCGGCAACCACTTCGCCGCATTGATGCCCGCGATCCGCGACCACCAGCACCTCGGCGCAGCCATGCTCGAGGCGATCTTCGCAATCTATGCGGTGGGACTGCTGCCCGGCCTGCTCATCGGGGGGCGCGCCTCAGATGCGTTTGGGCGCAAGTCAGTGGCGTGGATTGGGTGCACCACTGTCCTGGTGGGAACGGTGGCGATGCTGTTTTCACAGCACTCCGCTGTGTTGCTGGCCGGGCGTTTGATCGTCGGGATGGGTGCGGGCCTGGTAATGAGCTCTTGCACTGCATGGGCCTCCGATCTGAAAGGTCCCGCCGGTGCAGCCACCGCCGGAACTGTGTTGACCGCCGGTTTTGCGGCCGGCCCATTCGCTGCGGGGGCGATCGCGTCGGCTGGGGAACCCGGCATTCGGGTGTCGTTCGGGATCGCCGCCGCCATCGTCTTGGTGGCGACGGTTGCCGCCGTCGTGGCGGTGCAGCGCGCGCCCGTCACCTCGTCGGCAACAGCGCGCAGTGGCCCGGAGCCGTCGGTGCCGGCGGGGCAGGGAACCGCCCGGGCGTTGAGCTGGGCCATGCCGCTGGCGCCGTGGGTGTTCGCCTCAGCGACACTCGGGTTCGTCATGATCCCCACCCGGTTACACACCGGGCTCGCGGCCCCCCTTGCAGCGGGGATGGCGGCGCTGATCGCCAACGGCGCCAGCGGGCTCATCCAGGTGGTTGCCCGTGCCCGTCGGTGGGGGCCGCAAACCGGCACCACCGGCGCGTTGCTGGCAGGGCTCGGTTATGCGGTAACCGCGGTGGCACCGCCGACAATGACGCTGGAGTTGGGGCTGTCGCTTCTGGTGGTTCTGGGGTGCGCGTCCGGTCTGCTGCTACGCGAGGGCTTGATTGATCTGGAAGCTGCAGCACCCCAACGCGTGCGCGGAGCCCTCACCGGTGCGTTCTACACAGTGACTTACATCGGCTTCGGCCTGCCGCTGCTGCTAACTACAGTCGGGTCTTCGGACTCAGCGATCATTCTCGGTGTGATGGCAGTGGGGGCGTCGGCAACCGCTGTCAATCGGGCAGTGCGGCTGCGACGAGATAGTCACCGCCAGAATTGATTCCGCACCCGTCGCCACGCTAACCGTCGCTGTCTTCACGTGGCGGTGCCGGCGCAGGTTCGACGGTCGCGATCTCGCCAAGACCGCTGATCGTTAGGACGCGAACCAGGAAGGGGTGGACGATGAGGTGCAGACGGTCGACTTCGTCGGCATGATGGAATAGCGCATTGATGCCTGCGCTGTCCAGGTACTTGACCGCGCTCAGATCGACGGTGATCGGCCGGCGGGTGCCCGCGGTGGCCGTGGTGAGCGCCGCGGTGAACACGTCGATATTGCTGAGATCGATCTCCCCCATCGCAATCACCCGCGGCGTCCCGTCGACGTCACGTTCGGTGTTCAGGGTGAGTGGTGTGGCCATTAGGTGATCCTCACGTACATGCGAACTGTAGTGCCGGCGTCGTTGGAGTGAATGGTGAGGTCCTCCGTCAGGCCTCGCATGAGGGTGATGCCGCGGCCGCGATTGAGGTCGGCGACCTCGCGCGGTGCCTTCCATGCGCCGGTATCGGTGACGGTCACCCGCAGTCGGTCGACGACAGCGGTCGCATGCAACGAGACGGTACCCTCGGGTCGCTCGCGATGGCCGTGTTCGATCGCGTTTGCCACAGCTTCGCCTGCCGCGATGAGCACGTCTACAACCTGGTCGGGCTCCACCCCCGCCTGGGTCAGCCAGCTGCGCAAGGCAGCACGGCTCGGGGCCAGATGGCCGGCGTCGGCGGTGAATTCCATCGCCAGCGGAGCGGGCTGCCGGTACAGCAGCATCGCCACGTCGTCCGGATAGCCGCCGCCGGGCTCAAGTCGGGACATGAGGTGGTCTGCCACCTCATCGAGCGTCTGCGAACGGCCCTCCTGAACGACGTCGGCAGCGCGGGCCATACCGTCATCGATCGAACCGCCGCGGCGTTCGACCAGACCATCGGTGTAGAGCAACAGCGTCGCGCGCGCCGGCATCGTGATGCGGTTTTCGGGCCGGGACCAGTCCGGCCGGAGCGCCAAGGGCAGTCCGTGTTCGCCGTCCAGCAGCGCCCTGGTGCCGTCGGCCTGCACCATGATGGGCGGCGGATGCCCTGCGTTGGTATACACCAGTTCACCGGTCTCGACTGTCAGCACCGCGCAGAATGCGGTGGTGCAGCGGGCCCCGGGCAAACGGGCGGCGAAGCGGTCCAGGCCCGCGAGCGCGGCGCTGGGACTGGACCGCTCGAGCAGCAGGGCGCGGCAGGCGCTGCGAAGCTGTCCCATCACGGTGGCGGCGGCCAAGCCGTGACCGACACAGTCGCCGACGATCAATGCGACGCGCCCGTCGTCGAGATCGACGAGGTCGTACCAATCGCCGCCGACCTGCAGCGGCCGGCTCGCGGGGTGGTAGCGCACCGCAAAACCACCGGGCAGCGTCGTCGGGCCGAGCATCGCGTGCTGCAGCGCCACAGCCGTTTCGCGTTGCTCGTCCAACTGATAGACGCGGTGCAGGCCTTGACCGAGCCGTCCGGCGAGCACCGTAAGCAGAGTGTGATCCTCCGCGGTGAAAGGCCGTTGCTCAGACAATTCGACCCAGACGACGAGCGCTCCTCGGGGATGCTGCAACACGATGCCCGCCGCCCCCGCTTCCTCGGTGACAGTGGTCAGCAGGTCGGCGTCACGCAACGACTCGATCCGCTGCCGCTGACGTGGCGACAGGTCGGCCCACTGGGTGGGGTCACCCGCGCAAATCAGTTCCGGCGTTACAGATTCTGAGGTATTGGTAGTGGTTCCTGGGAACGTCGCGGCCAGAACGCGCCGAGCTTGCCATACCCGGAGCAGCTCCCCGGCGGCTCCGCGCAACGCGTCGTCAAGCGTGTCGGCTTGAGCCAGTTGCTGATTGAGCGCGGCCAGTGCCGTCTGGCGTTGCACGATGTAGTGCTCGGCCGTGACGTCGCGGAGGGTACCGACGATGATTCGGCGCCCGGAGTCGGGGTCGTCGGCACGGTTGAAGCTGGCCGCGACCCACAGCCGGTGCCCATCCCGGTGGATAACGGGAACCGTGAAGGCGCCGTGGGTGTGGCTCAGTAATTGCGCGAACGCCGCTTCGACTTGCCGATGGGATTCGGGGTCGGTGTCGGCGTCCGGCCACCAAGGGTGGATGGGTTCGTAGGGCAGCTGTTCGGGGCCGTAGCCGAGGATCTCGGCGAACGCGGTGTTGATCTCGATGACGGCGCCGTGCTCGTCGCAGATGAAGAACGCTTCCTGCAGCGAGTCCACCAGAGCGGTGCGCCAGCGGGCGTGGTGGCTGCGCAGCCGGGCCAGCCCGACGTTGGCGCGCACCCGTGCCAGAAACTCCGCGGCGGCGAATGGTTTGACGAGGTAGTCGTCGGCGCCGGCCTGCAAGCCTTCTATCGAGGCTTCCTGCCCGGCCCGCGCGGACAGCAGCAGGACGGGTAGGGCGGCGGTGCGCGAGTCCCCGCGCAGCGCCGTGAGCAGTTGGACACCGTCCATCCCCGGCATCATCACGTCGCTGATGAGGATGTCGGGTACCTGCGAGCGGATGGCGTCAAGCGCGTGCTGGCCGTCGGTAACGGCCGTTACCCGATACCCGGCGGTCCGCAGCAGTTTGGCCAGGTATTCGCGCATGTCGGCTTTGTCGTCGGCGACCAACACGCGTGCGCGCGCGCTGTCGCTCTCCGCTGGGGTGCCGGCAACACTGGGCGCCGGCTCACTCGTGTCGGACGGTGCGGAATGGGCGTTGATCGGCAGCCAGCGCAACGCTTCCTGCACGTACGGTTCGGCGATCACCCCGGAGAGCGCGTGTGGTCCCGGCGCAGCTGCGATTTCGTCGGTCGACAAATGGGCCGCGCCGAAGGGCAAGCGGACGGTGAACGTGGTGCCCGCGCCCTCCCGGCTTTCGGCTGTGATGGTGCCCCCGTGCAACCCGACCAGCTCTTTGACCAGAGCCAGCCCGATTCCACTGCCTTCCGTGGATCGTGCGCGTGCAGTTTCGATGCGGTGGAAACGTTCGAAGAGCCGGGGCATCTCCGAGGCCGGCACTCCGATCCCGGTGTCGGCGATGGTGACTATCGCATCGGTGTCCTTCCGACCTACCCGGATGGTGATGGAGCCGTCGAACGTGAACTTCAACGCGTTGGAGAGCAGGTTGAGCACCACCTTCTCCCACATCTCGCGGTCCAGGTACACCGGCTCGTCGAGCGGCGGGCAGTCCACGGTGAACATCAGCCCGGCCCGATCAATCGCCGACCGGAAGACGCTGGCAAGTTCGGCAGTGACGGATGGCAGGTCGACCGGCTCGAATTGAGCCTGCATTCGCCCTGCCTGGATGCGCGAGAAGTCCAGCAGCGTGTTGACCAGCTTGGCCAGCCGCAAACCGTTGCGGTGAACGAGCTCTAGCTCTTGGCGTGCCTGCTCATCGATCCCGGTCGCTCGGCTGCGCAGCTCGTCGACCGGTCCGAGGATCAAGGTGAGAGGGGTGCGGAACTCGTGGCTGATGTTGGTCAAGAACGCGGTTTTGGCCCGGTCGAGTTCGGCCAGTTCCTCGGCACGCTGCTGCTGGGCCCGGTAGCTGCGCGCGCTGCCCACCCCCGCCGCGATGTGCCCGGCCACGAGCTCGACGAAGCCGCGGTAGCCATCGTCGAGCCGGCGGTGGCGGTTCAGCGCGGCTACCAGGAACCCGACTGGCGCGCCGCCCTGCTGCAATAGCGGCACCACCAGCGCCTGTGCGGGCGGCTCTTGCCAAGCACCCGTGGGCAGATTCAACAAACGAGCGTCGAGCTCGACCAGTTCGGGTTCGCCATGTGCGGGCTTCTCGAAAGGCCACACCGAATGGCCACTGCTCGGCAGTATTTCCGGAGCCGCAGGATGCCCGAGCGTGATTCCACTGACCCCGGCGAGCTGCGCGTCACCGTCGTCGCCGAACAGGTAGGTCAAGGTGAAGGGCAGGTCGTACGGGTTACCACCGAGCTGGTCGGCGGCGAAGTCCAGCATCTGTCGCTCGGTGCGCATGACGCTCGGGTCGGAGCCCAGGTCCCGTAGCGTCGCCATTCGACGCTCACCGATCACCCGCTCGGTGTCCTCGCTGACCACGCAGAGCATGCCGACCACACGCCCGTCCTCGTCGCGCAACGGGCTGTAGGAGAACGTGTGATAGGTCTCCTCGGGGTAGCCGGACCGTTCCAGGATGAGCATCAAAGCTTCGTCCCAGGTCGCCGCCCCAGTCGACAGAACACGCTCGATCCGCGGACCGATGTCATCCCAGATCTCCGCCCACACCTCGCTGGCCGGACGGCCCAGCGCCCAGGGGTACTTGCGGCCCAATGTGTCGCGGCGATACGCGGCATTGCAGAAGAAGGTCAGCTCGGGGCCCCACGCCATCCACATCGAAAACCGGGACGCCAGCAGGATGCTCACGGCCGTGCGGAGGCTTTGTGGCCATCCGTCCAAAGGCCCGAGCGGCGTGGACGTCCAGTCGACCGCGGTTAGATCGCGTCCGATCTCTTCGTCTGCGCGGAAGACCACTGACATCCCTCTCGAACTCTGGCCGGCTCCGGCGGCGGCCCCCTACCGGTGTCCGAAACGGCCAGCGTCGTTGCTACAAGAGAACCATCCAGCGAGTTCACGCCGCCAGCGTTTCGCCAGAGAACCTGCAAACACGTGGTGTTCGCCTCGGGAGCGCGACCCGCGATTAGCGGCCCTCCCGCGCGAGCGTTGCTGAGCCCAGGCGGTGTGGGTTCCTACTACGCCTCGCCGACCTCTACGACACCGTCTGAGCCCGGCCGAAGCACCGCGTCGCCGGGCTGCTGCCGGCCGACGAGCTCAACCTGACCGACCTCGGGAAGGTTCCGATCGCCATCATCCCCACCACGCCTCGCCGGTTTTCTCTTCGACGGTTTCTCCGGCGCCGGCGTGGCTGCGGATACCGCGCGGCGGTTACCGTTGGCCGTCGAGCCGGCAGATCCGCCGACAATCTCGATGGCCTTCTCGGTATACACGCGATAGCCGAAGTTCGGCAGATAGCCGTGGATCTCGGGCGTATCGAGATCGCGCATGAACTGGAGTATCTCGTGGCTGACCAACTGGCCGGGCACCAAGACCGGAAATCCCGGCGGGTAGGGCGTCACAAAGGTCGCTGACACGATGTCGACTCCCGCCTCCAGCCGTTCATCAATCTGTTCGCCGGTGAGGTATTCGCAGTTGGTGTCGTCGTAGGAGAGGTAGAACGCTCGGCGGACATCGCCTTCGGGCGTCGGCTCGGCTCCGCTGTGATCCAGGAACGCGGGGTGGAAGCCGCTGAAATCGGGCAGCGGTATCGAAAGTTCGGTCAGCCGATACACCGCCCGCTCGAAGTGTTCGCGCTCACCGAGGCTCATCTCTGAGATGTCTTCGTCAAGCTCGCGGGCGATGTTGACGAGAACTTCCACCAGGAAGGCGACCGAGCTGCGCGTAGTGCCGATATTGGTCATGAACAGCACGCTGTTGCGTGACGTCTTGTTGATCTGAATTCCGTAGCGGTCCATCAGCTGTTGGCGTTTGAACGTGTCGCCGTCATAACCGGTGCGGCCGATGGACAAGGTGATTCTGGATGGGTCGAGTACGAACTCGTCCTGGCCCCAGGCCGCCATCATGTTGCGCAGCCCCGAGCGCAGCGGCTGGGGGATGTGCGACGGCCGGTATTCCTCCGGGATCAGATCGGAAGTGCCAAGGCAGCGCATGTACTTGCTGAGCAAGGGATGGTTGTCAATCGCGTCGCGCAGGTGCATCGCGTTTTCAATCTGCCGCTGCACCAACTCGACGCCTTCCAATGCCACCTGTCGGCGACCGAGGTCCAAAGACGCGAGAATCTGGTAGTTGGGTGAGGTCGAGGTGTGCGCCATGTAGGCCTCGTGGAACGGCACGGCCACCTTCTGGTCGAAGTCCTGATCGAAGGCGTGAATCATCGATCCCTGCCGCAGCGAAGTCAGCGTCTTGTGGGTCGACTGGGTGGCATACACCCGCACCCGGGCTCTTGCCGGGTCGGGAATGAGGCGGCGGTCCAAAAGCTCGTCGTCACTGGGCGCATCGGCGGTGTCGGCAGCCAGATACCTCTCGAATCGGCGCATGTAATCCGGCTCGTGCAGCCGCTCGCGCAACGCGCGTGCTGACGCCATCGCGGTGCGCGTCCGATAAACGGGGTGAAAACCGGCGAAGGCGAACCAGGCCTCGTCCCACAAGAACACCAGATCGGGCTTGATGGCGAGGCACTCCTCCATGACGCGCTCGACGTCGTACACGACCCCGTCGAAGGTGCAGTTCGTCAGCGACATCATCTTGACGCGGTCGAGCTTGCCGGCGCGCCGTAGCGCCAACAGTTTCGACTTGATCTCGCGCAACGGCACCGCACCGTACATCGAGTACTCGTTGAGCGGATAGGCTTCCAGGTAAACCACATTCGCGCCGGCGAGCATCATTCCGTAGTGATGTGACTGGTGGCAGTTACGGTCTAGCAGCACGATGTCGCCGGGCGCCACCAACGCCTGGGTGACGATCTTGTTGGCCGTCGACGTTCCGTTGGTGACAAAGTACGTGTGGCGCGACCCGTAGGCTTGCGACGCGAGCTGTTGTGCTTCACGCAGCGGCCCGGTCGGCTCGAGCAGGGAGTCGAGGCCGCCACATGTCGCCGATGTCTCGGCCATGAACACGTCCAGGCCGTAAAAGCCCACCATGTCTTTGATCCAGTGCGAGTTGACGATCGACTTACCCTGCGAAATCGGCAGGGCGTGAAACACACCCGTGGGCCGGTGACTGTACTGCTTGAGCGCGCTGAAGAACGGGGTGCGATAACGCGCCGCCACGCCGAACAGGATCGACAGGTGAAGCTCGAGCATGCCTTCCCGAGCGTGAAACACCCTGCGGAAGTACTGGCCCAGCCGCCCCGCGATCTCTTCCACCTCGATTTCGGTCATGAGGTAGAGGTCGAGTTCGGGCCGCAACTTCGCGATGGAAGTCGCGAGGATTTGCGCGCGTTCTTCGGGCGACTGGTGATCGGCCAACTCGTGCGATACCTCGGTATCGACGAACTCCGACAGGCTCGAAAGGTCCCGGGTCGATTGGTGCGAAAAACGCCGCCGGATGACCACCGCCTGCAGGTTGACGTTGAGCCGTGCCGCGATGAGCGCCTCGTCTCCGCTGGCGACCACCACGAGCTCGTAGACGAATTCGTCGTCGGGGCGTCGCCACTTGCGCACCTCGTTGCGCAGCGCCGCTTCCTGGGCCTCGGTCATCTTTTCGACCACGAGGACTTCGAAGTAAGGCCGGTCGCGCTGCGCCGCCGGTTGTTGCTCGAGCTGACGCGGATCAGCCGGGAACACGTCCAAGTCGTCGGCACCGGCGTTGTCCACGTCACCTGAGCGGTACGACTCCGTGTTCAGCGCGCGGTTGATCCGCACCACCTCTTGCGTGAACTTGTCGTAACTGCCGGCAGCAAAAAGCCGTTGCACTCGTGCGAATTGGGGCGAGCCGGGGTAGGCCCAGTAGGGCTCCAGGGTGCTCAGCCGAGCGAGCAATTCCTGGCAGTCGCTCACGCATTTTTCTTTCACCGCTCCCGTGGTGTTCGGGCGCGTGAGCCGATCAGCCGCTTCTTCCAATCGGCACCACGAGTCACTGCGGACCTGCCACAGACTGTTGTAAGCGCGCAATTGTTCTGCCATGAGTGCCCTTTCCCGAGTGGCGGCGACCGCGTCCCCCGGCGCTTGGGGTCAAGGCTCGCAGACCCAATCCGCCCGCCGGTTACCAGCAGACAAACAATGAACGCCCGTCGGGTGACAGCCCGAACCGAAAGCGGTAACGAGGCCTACCTGCCGAGGTCAGGAACTGGCTCCCGCCATCGCCGCGGTGATGGCCGACTGGCGTCGGTGGATACGGCTGCGGGGTCGGCGGTGATCTCGTCGCTGACGCTGTCGTAGTCGTAGAGCTCGCCGTAGCGGCCCCAGGCGATGGCGATGTCGAGTTGGCGGTGGGCGTCGGCCTCGGAGAATCCGCGGTGTAGCAGGTCGAGGAAGAACCCGGCCCGCAGGCTGCCATCGGCGCTGCCGGCCAATGCTTTGCAGATCGTGCGCACCAACGGTGCTCGGTGGCGGGCCTGGTCGGCGAAGATCTGTTTGCTGCGTTGGATGTCGGCGGTGGTGAACTGAGCTCCGGTGCCGGTGAGGGCGAGTTCACCGTCGCGGATAGTGACCAGGCCGAGCAAAGTGGCTGCATCGACGAGCGGAAGGAGGTCGTCGATCTCGAAATTCAGTTCGTCCGCAAGGCCGGCGAGCCCGATCCGGCCGCCTTTGGCGTAGACCATCTCGACGAGGCCGGCCAGTCCGCCGACCGAGGCGTGGGGCAGGGGCATGGTGGTGGGGGTGTCCGCGGTGGGTTCGGCGGCAACTTCAGCGGTTTCCCGGCCGGTGAGCAGGCCGTAGAGCTGATCGACGAGCGCCTCAAACGTGGGAGCGCGTCGGTCGCGCGGCCGGTCGAGGTCGACGCGAACTTCGGCGAGGATCCGGCCGGGGTTGGCGCCGAGCACCACGACGCGGTCAGCGAGCAGGACGGCTTCCTCGATGTTGTGGGTGACGATGCAGATCGCTTTGGTGGGGAACTTGTCGGTGGACCACAGGTTGACCAGTTCGGTCCGAAGGTTCTCCGCAGTCAACACGTCGAGCGCGCAGAAAGGTTCGTCCATCAAGAGCAAATCGGGCTCGAGGACCAGCGCGCGGGCGAACCCTACGCGTTGTCGCATGCCGCCCGAAAGCTCTTTGGGGTAAGCGGATTCGAAGCCGTCCAGGCCGATCATGTCGATCGCGTCGAGGGCACGTTCCCGTCGTTGTGCGGGCCGGACCCTACGGGCGGCGAGCCCTAGTTCGACGTTGTCCTGAACGGTGAGCCATGGCATTAGTGCAAAGGATTGAAACACCAGCGCTGCCCCCGGGTTGGCACCGTTGAGCTCCGCGCCGCGGTAGCACACGGTGCCGCGGGTCGGCGCAATCAGTCCGGCGACGATCCGGAGCAAGGTGGATTTTCCCGATCCGGATCGGCCCAGCAGGGCGACGATTTCACCGGTCCGCAATTGCAGATCGATGGAGTCCAGCACGCGCAGTTCGTCGCCGGCGGGGCCGGGGAAGCTCTTGCTGACCCCGTTCACATCGATGAGGATCTCTGCGTGCGAGCCGAGCGAGGAAGGTCTCGTCATGGGTGTTGCTCCTGATGTTGGTGAACCGGGGTCACAGGGTGTAGCGGCGCGCCGCAAGTGCGTAGAGGCGCCGCCAGAACAATCGGTTGACTCCGACGACGTAGAGGCTCATGACCAGGACTCCGATCAGGATGCGCGGTAAGTCGCCGACACTTGTTGCTTTGGCAATGTAGGCGCCGAGCCCGGTCGCCATCAGCGTGGTCGAGCCGTAGCTGACGACCTCGGCGACGATCGAGGCGTTCCATGCCCCGCCCGCGGCGGTGATGCCGCCGGTGACATAGCTGGGAAAGATCGCCGGCAGTATCAGCCTGCGCCACCACAGCACCCGGGGCAGTTGCAGATTCGCAGCAGCTTCACGGAGGTCGTTGGGTACCGAGCTCGCCCCGGCGATGACGTTGAATAGGATGTACCACTGCGCGCCAAGGCTCATCAGGACGATGCCGCCCCAGTTCAGGCTGATACCGGTCGACACCAGTAGAGCGGTCGCGATCGGGAACAAGAAGTTCGCCGGGAAGCTAGCCAGGACCTGTACGACGGGTTGCGCAAGCCGAGATATCCTGGGGTTCAAGCCGATCCACACACCGATCGGCACCCAGATCAACGTTGCGGCGGTCACGAGCACGACTACCCGGCCCAACGTGACCAGGCCCAGGCCGAGCGCGTGGGCGACCTCGCCGAAACCGGCGGTCGCCTCGATATAGGCGCCGAGCCGGAATACCCCGTAGCTCACCGCCACGAGAACCAGTGCAGCGAAGGCGATGTCGCCGGCCCGGCGGCGCGCGGAAGAGGTTCGCAACGGGTGTTCTGCCAGTCCGAATACCGCCATCAGCCGATCTAACGGCGCCACCAGCCAACCGAATAGCGTGCCCATCAGCGGGGGCACGTGCGAGCGGCGCAGCATGTTCAACACGAGGCTGCGCGGCGCTTCGGCGGCTGCGGACTCTTCCACCCGAAATCGCTCCGCCCAGGCGGTCAGCGGCCGCCAGAACAACACGTTGACGCCGACAACCATGATCACCATGACCCCGATAGCGATGAACACTTTCCCAAGATCGCCGTCCGCGGTGGCGGTCGCTACATACGAGCCAATACCGGGTAGTGCGTAATGATGGTTGTTGACGCTGAGCGCCTCCGACGCGACCAGAAAGAACCAGCCGCCGCCGAAGCTCATCATGCCGTTCCAGACCAGCGGGATCATGCCACTTGGCACGTCGACCCGCCAGAACCGTTGCCAGCGCGAGAGTCTCAAGTTCCGTGCGGCCTCGTCCAAGTCGCGGGGTTGGCTGGACAGGCTGTGATAGAACGCGAACGTCATATTCCAGGCCTGTGACGTGAAGATCGCGAAGACCGACGCGCATTCGAGCCCCAGTTGCGCCCCCGGGAACAAGGCGATGAAGCCGGTAATCGTCACCGACAAGAAGCCGAGGATCGGCACCGATTGGAGAATGTCGAGAACCGGCAGCATCACCTTCTGCGCACGGCGCAGCCGCGCCGCGGCTGTGGCATAGATGAAAGTAAACAGCAGCGATAGCCCGAGCGCGACGAACATGCGCAACAGCGAGCGAGCCGCGTAATAGGGCAACCGCGCCGGGTCTGTCGATACACTCGACGGCGCCGAAGTCTCATCGAACGGGACGTCGATCCCAGAGGACACCCGCACTATCACCCATAACAGCACCGCCGCGGCGAGGAACACCACGATGTCCACGGCTCCGTTGGGTGGCCGCTCGAGCACAGTTCGCGAGGAATACGGGCGCAGCAGCGTCATGGGTTCACCGCGCGCGACCAATCCGACCCCAGCAAGTGCGCCCACACCCGCTGAGCACCACGCCAGAACCTCCCGCCCATTCGGAGGTCGTTGCCACAACTAGACAAGTCACGCGGTCAACCGACACCCCCGCTGATCAACGCGCCTCGGCCAAGATCAACGCGAAGCTGAACGGGCCGTATCCGCGAGGGCAGCCCGACCGCGTGTACTACTACTACTGCCGCCCGGCATGCCCCGCTCACCTCGCTTCCACAGTCCAACCAGTACCGACGAACCTGCGCCCTGAGCACCAGACGGCGCCCCAAGCCAAGCACAGTGTCCGGCTGCCCGGCGTGGCGATTTACGGCATCTTTACGGGGCGGAGTGCGGGGCACCGACGGTGGCTCTAAATTCGTGAGGGGACCCTGAAAGCCTCGTTGGATCTGTCCAGGAAGAGGTGACAGAGCCGCACCGCCCGCTCCCATTGAACACAGGGAGGTATCGAAATGTTTGACATAGGTTCTGCGGCCAAAGCTTCCGCGTGGTTGACGCTTATGCTGCTCGTCGCCAGCGCGTGCACGTCGGAGCAGCGGGGGACGCCGAGTGCGCCCGCGCCGGCTCCGGTGTCGGAGGATTACCCGGCCCCCGTCGAGAGCGACTACCTCATCGGCAATTACCACTTCCGCAGCGGCGAGACGCTGCCCGAGCTGAAAATCCACTACCGCACCATCGGGACGCTGCGCCGCGACAGCTCCGGCAGGGCCACCAACGCGGTGTTGCTACTGCATGGGACCGCCGACTCAGGCAAGCAGATGCTCACGCCGAGCTTTGCGAATTACCTTTTCGGTGCCGGCCAGCCGCTCGACGCCACCCGTTATTTCGTCATCCTGCCGGACGAGGTCGGCCACGGGGACTCGAGCAAACCAAGCGACGGCTTGCACGCCCGCTTCCCGCATTACGACTACCACGACATGGTGGACTCCACCCACGAGTTGGTGACGAGGAAACTGGGCGTAGATCATCTGCGGCTCGTGCTGGGCGTGTCGATGGGCGGCATGCAGACCTGGATGTGGGGCGAGGAATACCCAGATCTCACCGGCGCGCTCATGCCCTTGGCCAGCAACCCGGTTCAGATCGGTGGTGTCAACCGCATCTGGCGCAAAGAGATCATCGACGCCATCCGCAACGACCCGGACTGGCAAGGCGGCGAGTACAAGACCGAGCCGGTCAAAGCGCTTGCCACCGTCGCCGACATCACGCTTCTGGCGCCGAAAAGCGCCCCCATCTACATGCAGCAAATCGCCCCGACCGGCCCCGAAGCTGACAAATTTTACGAAGACCAGACATCTGCGCAAATCGCGAGGATGGACGCGAACGACACGCTCTACGCGTTCGAGGCCTCCCGCGATTACAACCCCGAGCCGGACCTCGAGAAAATCACCGCGCCGATGGTCGCTGTCAACTCAGCCGACGACTACATCAACCCGGCCAGCCTGGGCATCATCGACCGCGACATCAAACGCGTCAAAAACGGCCGCTTCGTCCTGCTGCCCGCCACGGACCAAACGCGCGGCCACTACACCTACATACTCGCCAACATCTGGGAAGAGAATTTAACCGCAGTGCTAGCCGAATCCGGGCATTAATCTATGAGGAGCACTACGGGATTGGCGGGTCAGTCCTGCGCGGTGGGAATCGCGTTGATCCCGAGCAGTTCTCTCAATTGCGCCGCCGAGTAACGGCTCGGCCCAACGCCGTTCCGCACCGCGGCCCGTGCTGCACGCGCCAACGCGGCATTGAGCGGCGCCGTAATGCCGTGTTGGTGAGCGAGCCGGACGATCTCCCCGTTGAGGAAGTCGGTCTCCACGTTGCCTGTCTCGCGGCTCAACGACTGCCAGGTGGAGTTACTCGGTCCGCCATTCCATCCGGGTACCGAGCGTAGTGTCGGCCCGTCCGCCCGCGCCGCCGTGGATGTTTCGAACGAGACGAATTCGATTCCCGCGTGCCGCAATACGCTTTCGCCTTCCCTGCGCAACGCGGCTACCACTTCACTTGTGTCGGCCGCCTCGGCGCACAGGGCACCCACGGCATTGCCGAGGTTGCTCAATAGCTTGTTGTACTTCCAGGGAACGACGTCGTCGGGAGTGCTCACCAGGATTCCCCCGGGACTCCACGTCTCAACCAACCTCTTCAACAGGTCAGCGTCTGCCTGCGTGCTGATCGAGGCAGGCCAGCGTGCGATATGGAACTGGCCGGCCACCGGCCATGACCGCACGATCACCTCGCCGGGTTCGAGGTGCACGGCAGGCAACCAGACACAGACACCGAATACCCGGCGGAAATAGCGCAGCGCTTTCTCCTCAGCGGCAACGCCGTTGAGGGCGGTCATTGCCGGCAGCTGCTCGCCTGCGCTCCCGACCAGGTCATGTGGGCCGTTCGGACCAAAGACCGGCTGATCCACCCATTCCTGCAGTGCCGCGTCGAGTTGCTGGGTCTTGGTCGCGAAGACCAGCACGTCGCGCTGGGTCAACTGCACCTGCTCCGGTCGGGACGCCGCGGTGACTGCCGTGCGGAAGGTGCCGTCGGGGGTCCTCAACGTTATGCCCGCGGACGCCAGCACCTCCGCGTGGCGACCCCGGGCAACCAACACCGTGGGGATACCGGCCCGCGCCAGCACTGCTCCGACGGTGCCGCCGATAGCACCGGCACCAATGATCACGTATCGGTGGTCGTCTCGAGGGGACTTTCGAAGGGACAATGCCGCGCCTTCCATCGGTTCTGAGCCTGCCTGCGCGAGGTTACGTCTTCTGCCCCAGACTCGTCACCACATCAA